>CAZBDM010000009.1:5080-6194 GCA_964490675.1 uncultured Oligoflexales bacterium | reverse complement strand
TGGGGTCTCAACCCCGATACTGTCAAGCAAGCCATCGCCATCAGCCGGTGGCTCTATACGCACTATTTTCGCGTACAAACCACTGGCATATCGAACGTCCCGAAAGGACGTTGTCTGCTTGTCGCCAATCATGGTGGCCAGATTCCCATAGATGGGCTTCTTGTCACCTTGTCTATGTTTCTTGATGGCAAACCACCCAGAGTAACAAGGGGTCTTGTTGATCACTGGGTGCCGAGTCTTCCATTTATAGGCCCCTTATATACCGAATGTGGTGAAGTCGTAGGGTCGCCTGAAAACTGTGAAGATCTTCTCGAGCATGATGAGGCGGTGCTGGTCTTTCCTGAAGGAACCAAAGGCAGTGGTAAACTGTTTCAAGAGCGCTATCAGCTGCAGAAATTTGGGACGGGCTTCCTGCGCATTGCGCTGGAGAAAAAAGCGCCGATCGTCCCGGTTGCTGTGATTGGAACAGAGGAGGCTTACCCAGCTATTGCAAATTTAAAACGACTGGCAAAGCTTCTGCGCTTTCCTTATTTTCCTGTAACGCCGCTTTTCCCTCTCTTCGGTCCCCTTGGAGCTATTCCCTTACCGACTAAAGTGAGGATCAGGTATGGCAAGCCGATTCATTTCGATGCTGACCCTGATGCTCCTGACGCTGAGATTGAAGAGATGATAAAAACGGTCAAAAAATCTCTAACTGAGGAAATTGAAAAAGGCCTGAAAAGTAGAAAAGGCAAATGGTTTAGTTAAGGATAATAATGCAGCCAAGTGAAAAGAAAAAAGTCCTCATTATCGGGGCAGCAAGCGAGTTCTCGCGATTTGTTTCCGAAAAACTTGCTGATGAATATGATTTTGTCGGCGTTGATTCGACAGCCCTTGAAGACGAGAGTTCTTTCAAAGGCAAGTTTTATAAAATCAAATACACACAAAGGAAAATGGCAGAGCTGTTTAGGCAATATGAATTTTCCGGACTTCTTCACTTAGGAAGAATTCAAGCGACTTCCAGATCGTTTCGCTCGCGTTACAAATATAATGTCCTAGGAACAAGGCATGTGCTGCAGTTGGCTAAAAGTCATGGGGTTAAAAATGTAGTGGTGATGAGTACCTATCTTGTTTA
>CAZBDM010000009.1:3203-5070 GCA_964490675.1 uncultured Oligoflexales bacterium | reverse complement strand
TACGGTGCGCATCAGACCAATTCTTTTTACATCAAAGAAGACGCAAATCTAAGAGCATCTGAAACCTTTCCGCAACTTGCCGACGCGATTGAATTGGATCATGAAGCAACACGCTTTTTATGGCAGGAAAAAGAAACACGAACCGTAATCCTAAGGCCAGTAAATATTGTTGGTCCACATTATAAGAGTATTCTTACAGACTTTTTCACGAGCTCTTATTGTCCAAAGTTGCTTGGTTATGATCCTCTTATGCAGTTTATTCACGAAGAGGATATGCTTGAAGCGATTAAGCTTGTTTTAAACTCACAAAAGTCGGGTATCTACAACGTTGCCGGTGAAGGTGTCGTTCCTTATGGCAAGGCTGCCGATATTGCTGGAGCTATGAGTATACCACTACCTAATCTTTTGACTTACGGGGCCCTTCAGGTGGTGTCGTTTTTTGATGGAAGGTTACCTGTCCATCTGATGGATATATTTAGGTATTCTATCGTCATATCGGACGATCTCTTCCGTAAAGACTTCAAATTTAGCCCAAAAATGTCTATTGTGGAGACGTTGAAAAACATAACCTAGGCTAAATCAATATGACCGACGAGCATCCAACAACGATTACCTTCGAGCAAGGTAGTCTTGTCGTTGAAGGAATTGCAAAACGCCAAGCTGAAACACTTTCTTATCTTAAGTGGGATCAGCGCAGTAAACAGTGGCGTATGCCTGCCTATCAGTACCGTCATCTCGTCTTGGATTTGATTGATAGTAAAATAACATACCAGGATCAGGCAAGCGCCTATGACAAAATATCATTAGCGCTGACACAAGAAATAGAGCCAAGAAAACACCAGAGAGAAGCTCTTGAAGAGTGGCTTTCTGTCGGAGGGATGGGGACAGTTTGTCTTCCTACAGGGGCAGGTAAAACAATCTTAGCTGTCTTAGCGATGACAAAAACCAATCGATCGACCTTAGTGGTCGTTCCGACCATCGATCTAATGCAACAGTGGCAAGCTGTACTCGAAAAGTATTTTGATAGTCAAGTCGGTTTGCTAGGTGGGGGGCAACATCAAATAGAAGCGATAACCGTCGCTACTTATGACTCAGCAAGTCTTCATATTGAAAGGCTAGGAAATCGCTTTGGTTTTATCATTTTTGATGAGTGTCATCATTTGCCAGCACCACATTATCAACTTATTGCACTTGCTTCGTTGGCACCTTTTCGATTGGGATTATCTGCAACTGTAGAAAGAGCTGATGGGATGGAGGAAAAAATCTATGAGATCGTTGGTCCCTTGGTTTACGAAGGACTCGTGCACCAAATGGTCGGGCGAGATCTTTCCCCCTATGAAGTCCGCACAATCGAGGTTGATATGAGTGAACAAGAAAAGGAAGAATATAAAAGTGCTCGTGCTGTTTACACCTCCTTTTTGCGCTCTGAAGGAATCAACATGGGCAGTAGTAGTGGTTGGCGCGACTTCGTCTTTCGCTCGGCTCGTTCTGAACGTGGTCGGCAGGCAATGAAGGCCTATCTAAGACAAAAAAAAGTTGCCCAAGCCTCGAAGGAAAAACTTTCCCAAATTTGGCAAATTCTCGTGAGACATAAAAATGATCGCATCATTATCTTTACGGCGGATAACGAGTTGGCCTATCTAATTGGGAAGACTTTTTTCCTTGCTGTATTAACTCATCAGACCAAAATGAAAGAAAGAAAAGCTTTTCTTCAGGCATTTAAGGATGGCTCTCTTTCGGTCCTTGTCACTTCGAAAGTCCTTAATGAAGGAGTCGATGTTCCCGAAGCGAGCGTTGGGATTGTCGTTTCCGGAAGCGCTGCGGTAAGAGAGCATGTCCAGCGATTGGGGCGAATCTTAAGAAGAAA
>CAZBDM010000009.1:0-3193 GCA_964490675.1 uncultured Oligoflexales bacterium | reverse complement strand
TCCTCTATGAACTGATTTCAAAGGGAACAAGCGAAATTCATGTGAATAGAAGAAGGCGTGAACATCATGCTTACAAAAAATCTCCTTAAGTACCGGACGCGTTCGGAGAGGGTTTATCCGACTTTTATTAAGAAAGATCATCCCGATTTCGAAGGTCTTGCGAAAGACTTACTAGCTTGTTTTAATCGAAACATTGGATCAACGGTAGCAGAACTTAACGGTGAACTTGAGCATGTAAGCTGCAAGGATAAAGTACTTAAAAAAGGCCTTGAGAAGCTAATTTTTGATAAGTGTGAAGTAGAAGTTGATGATCAACAGATTGCTGAAAAAAGGTGGGATTACCTGAACGCTGCTGAAGAGATTAGAAAGAACGTCAACGACATCAATTCTTTCTATGATGTGATGAAATCAAAGTTAAATGAGCCTCTTACGACAATGCAGCAGTCTCTTTATGGAGACTTGCCTGATTTCAAGATCCTTCACTCTTATCCGGACTTTGATTGCCAATCGTTGAAAGAAAAATATAATTTATCGCAACTTCAAGGACTCATTTTGCGTGCTAGAGATCTAGTTTTGCTTGTCGAAAATGCCAGTAATCAAGAAATGCGATTTTTATTCCGAAAAATCCGTTTTCATCAGCTTCTAGCCGAAATTGAAAAGACAAATAGCGGATATCTAATAAAGTTCTCCGGTCCTCTTAGCATCTTCGAAGCCAGTCAAACCTACGGGCTAAATATGGCGCGCTTTATTGGCAATATTTTTGAACTTAAAACATTTAATCTAACGGCAAACATCAAGATCAATCAAAAATCTTACAGATTAGAAATTGATGACAAATCTCCTCTTTCAAAAAACCACGGCCAATTGCTTTCCCCTATGAATGAGGAATGGCAGATGCTTGTTGATCGCTTCAACGAAAAGCATGCCCCTCTAAAAGCCTGTCTCGGAAACGATGTCATTGACCTTGGAGGACAGCATTTTTGCTTTCCAGATCTATCAATACGTACTATGAACCAATCGAAAGTGGTTCACTTTGAATTCTTTCATAAATGGCATCAGGCTCTTTTACTGAAACGACTCGATCAGATTAGCACATCAAATACGACCAGTTTACGTATTGGCGTTGCGAAGAGTTTAACGAAAAGCCAAAAAATCAAAGAATACCTAAATCAGTCTCGTTGGTTTGCCGATTTTGGCTTTGAGTTTAGCAGGTTCCCTACTGCGAAACAGCTTTTTGATAAAATCAGTTAAGCTTGATGATGAATAAGACGTGAAGTTTACCATCTGATATCACCAGAAAAATCCGCCTTTAAAAAATTATCAATAAATACAGTTTGTTATAACCTGCTGCTTACAATTCGTTTAATCTATTAAGAATCCTTTCCGAGATCTCAATGAGAGCTTTTTAGATCAATCCAATACTCGCTATTGATCTTAAGGATGGGATTAAGGTTGGAGAATTCATACAATGAATTTAAAGCTTAGTAGTCGTTTAACACTTCTTGCTATTTTGCCTCTGGTGGGTTTCCTCATCGTTGGTCTTTTTTACTTGCAGAATTTCTGGAATGATTATCAAAGTGATGTTCGAGTTCAGAATTACATGAAGCTTTTAAGCGAGACTTCACGGTTTGCAAATGAACTTCAACAAGAAAGAGCTGAATCGGGTCTCTATCTCTTTGGAGTTGGCAATCTAAGCCGCATTAAGAACTTCAGAAGAGAAAGTGATAATTACCGTCAAAACTTTATGACAAGAATCAATCAAGCAGAGTTCGGTAATGCAGGTTCTCTCAATCTTATTCTTTCTTCATTAAACGAGATTCCCTCTGCCCGCGTTTCAGTTGATAGTCGTAGATCAGAAACAGAAATTACTAAGAAATACAACTCTGTAACAAAAAACGTCTTGGACGTTTACGGACTGTCAGCAGATAATTCAGACTTAGAACTTCTTCCCGTTAAACTACGCTCGGTTCAAATTTTAGAGCGAGCAAAGGACTATACAAGTCAGCTTCAATTAATGGCGGGTAAAATTCTTGCAGTCAATCAGCCTCTTGGTAAAAGGACTTTCTCCAATTTGATTGACTTAAAAGCACAATTAAATGGTACGATAAGATCTTCCGCATTGAGATTAAATGACAACACAGCTCAAATGCTTTCCGGTCTTCTAAATTCTACCGAGTGGAAATCTGTAGACAAAGTTTTCAAGACTATTGTGCAAAACGCGCCTTTTGGTCAATTTAACATAGACCCTAAAGCAGCGGTTACATCACACCAAAGTTTGATTGAAAACCTTGACAGCATCATCAATACAGAAATGAAGTTGATTTATGATGATGTCGTTTCTAGAAAAGACGCTGCATTAAACTCAGCGATGATTCTAGCGATTGTCCTTTTAGGCTTGTCAGCATTTCTTCTCGTCTTCCTCTTCAGACTTGTAAGGAGTATTATTACTTCGATTATCAAAGTTGTATCTAGTCTCGAAGCCAACTCCCAACAGGTGACTTCGGCTTCAAAACTCGTGCAGACATCATCAGAGTCACTTTCTTCAGGTGCTAACGAATCTGCCTCTTCACTTGAAGAAACTGTAAGTTCAATTGAAGAAATCTCAAGTATGGTAAAACAAAACGCTGACAACGCCCGTGAGGCTAGTGAACTCGCCGATACTAGTAAAAAAGCGGCAGAAGACGGTGATAGAGAGATAACCAATCTAATTGAAGCGATGACAGAAATTTCTGAATCATCTCAAAGAATGGAAGAAATCATCAAAGTGATCGATGATATCTCATTCCAAACAAACCTACTTGCACTAAACGCCGCGGTCGAGGCCGTTCGAGCCGGTCAAAGGGGTAGAGGGTTCGCCGTTGTTGCGGAAGCCGTCCGTACACTCGCTCAAAAAAGTACTAAATCTGCCAAAGAAATTAAGCTTCTTATTGAGCAAACCATAGAAAAGACAGAAAAAGGTACGGTTACCGCCGGTGAGAGTGGTCGCGTACTCAAAGAAATTGTAAATCAGGCTACAAAAGTTGCCGACCTTGTTGCAGAGATTGCAAGTGCTTCGGCAGAACAGTCGGCTGGTATTAGTGAAATTAGTCACTCACTAAACCAACTGGATAAAGCATCTCAACAGACAGCAGCTTCTGCAGAAGAATCAGCAGCCGCTAGTGTTGAGATGGCATCACAGGCACAAAACGTAAAC
>CAZBDM010000008.1:8035-23452 GCA_964490675.1 uncultured Oligoflexales bacterium | reverse complement strand
CACAGGCTTCTCGAGGGAAGGACCTTTTACTGTGTAAGCTTGCGACCAGTTCCCTTGCGATGGGTTAACGATGTAAAACCTTAAACCAGCACTAGAGAAGGTGTTCCAAAGATTTTCAGGCAGCCTTAAGGACAAGACATCTGCGCCTTCGCGCGTCAATTCATCTCCCTTAAAGTCGACAATAATCGCCTCTCCATTGACATTACGGACATCGACGTAACTATTTGACTTGAGGTTTTCGACTCTTAGCCAGACACAGTATCCGTCGTCACAGCCCATGCCGGCTGCCTGGATAGCAGGGGCGGCGAATTCTGGTCTTTTAAGAAGAACAGGCTCTGACCAAACCTTTTGGGTTGGGTTAACAACATAAAAACGTAAGCCATCGCCATCGAAATGATCTTTTAACATTTCGTTGTCCTGCATACTGATGGTCATAACACCACCATCCTTACGGGTAATTTCATCGTTTTTAAACTGTGCGATAATATCTTCGCCATTAGCCGCTCTGACATCGATCATCGAGTTAGGAACTAGGTTTTCTACCGTAAACCACGCACAAAATCCGTCCTCACAACCAGGTCCTGCCTTAACAATTTTTGGTTTATTTAAAGTGGGTCCTTTTACCGTTTGAGGGTCAGACCATGCCTTATCGGCTGGGTTAACGATCCAAAAGCGCAATCCTTCGGTTGAATAAAGACTCATGAGTACTGCATTGGTTAGTTTAATACGCATTGAGTCTTCTTTGCGATCGAGCACATCGTCACCTTTGAACTGAGCCACAATTCTCTCATCATTGATCAGTCTGACATCGACATAGGAATCATTTTTGAAATTCGATCCTTTAAAGTCGACGCAGTAGCCGTCAAAACAGCTGCTTTCAGCTGATTTCAAGACCGGTCGTTTTTCAACAGGTGCATTTTCGACATAATCAACCGTCGAAAGACTCTGAACAGAAGATGAAGAAAAAAGTGACTCGATTTGATCATCACTTGGCTGAGCTAGTACACCATTTACTTCTTGATCACTAGCGGTCTGACGCTTGTCATCCGAAACGTCACTCTTACCGTTAGCACTTTGAGATGTTGTTGGCTGTTTTTTATCTGAATCTTCTACTAATTGATTCAGTTCTTCGCTAGAACCAGAACGGTCTAACCTTTTTTCCGTGGTCGTTGTGCCATTGCAGGCCATAAAGGCCAAAACAGCTAATAAAACTCCCAATCTTGATAAATACATCTTCATGTCACATCCTCCTCAATTCCACATCATCAATACTCAGCAACCGAACCGTTACAAAAAAGTTCAAGACTTCATTTTTTATTCAATACTAGGGACTTTTTTTAATATCGGATGCGATAAGTGGAAAATTTAAGCGATCTCATTCAGCTTTAGTTATCAGTGGCTTATGGGTTCTCTTTAAAGAAAGTTCCAGCACAGTAAAGTCGACAAAAAGACCGTTGATGAAGGGAGACGTTCTCTTAAATCTTGTTACTAAGAAAAGATATCCTTTCTCTATCACACTTATATCTTGTGTTTTTTTGCATTCCGTTAATATCAACCTCACAGTTAGCCGATAATAAAAAAGCTGCGAATTAATTCAAAATGGTGGTGGAATCAATATGGATGTTTTACGTTTACTGAAGCTGTTTATCATCTTACTTTTACTTGTTTCTTGCGGAGACAAAGAAGAACAATCATCCGAGACAAAGGCGGGTGCTCAGACTAAAGAAAATGGTCAATGCTGCAAATTGAAGAACGCTAGGTTTGCCCTTTACTCAGACGATCGACGTCGGAGCGACTTAGATGGCGGCTTAGGTGGCGACTACACGAGTGATTATGCTGGTCAAGGCGATGCCGAAAGATCGAGAAATAGTTCTGAGAATGTCCAAGCTAAGGCTTCTCCTGGAAAAGTCATAGGCACCCAATGGGGTTATGCAACAGGCCCCGGTGATTGCATAGATGGTACAATAACAACAGACTACTCCAAATGTAATGCTGAGCACAGTCGGATGGTGATGGAACACCTTGGAACCGGACCAGGTGTAGCCTACGATGACTCAACAAGAACGAGAAACGGAGAGTTAGAGACTGGTTACACAACTGAAACAGAAAATGCCGGCCGCGATGGCAATTATAAAACAAGCGGCAGTAGAACCTCAACAACGACACTTCGTTAATCTGTAACGGTTAACATAGACCCGGTAGTTTTGAACAAATAACCATATTTAACTTGTCGAGCGATTGCTCGACATCTAGATCTGTCGTATCAACCAGAATAGCGTCTTCAGCTTGAGTTAAAGGCGCATTGGAACGGTTCCTATCTTGCTGATCTCGGCGACCTATTTCATCAACCAGCGCAGCGAGTTTCTTTTCGTTACCGGAGTCATTTTCATCGAGTTGCTTAAGACGACGTTTCGCCCGCTCTTCAAGACTTGCTGTCATAAAAATCTTAAGGTCAGCGTCGGGAAAGACGACTGTTCCGATATCGCGGCCATCGAGCAAGGCTGCTCGCGGCGCATTAAGGGCCAAATCTCTTTGCAGAGGAAGAAGGTTTTGACGAACCTCGTCACTTTTGGCGACAGCGCTTGCCATTTCTCCGACTTCTCGAGAGTGTAAATAAGGATTGAGTTCTTCGTCTTTATAATAGAGTTTGCCTTCGTCTGGGCTCCAACGATAATGATTTGAAAAGTCTTCGACAACACGCTTAAGGTTTTCAGGATTCGCCTCCATATCACGTTTATGCGCAATGAATGCCACTGCTCTATAGAGCGCGCCTGTATTGACATAGGTCCAGTTATTGAGATCACAAACTTGTTTGCAAAGGCTAGATTTACCTGATCCCGCCGGCCCATCAACGGCGATAATCTTTGGTCGTCCCTTAGTCACTAATCAAAGTCCTTTTCGTTAAGAAAAGATTTTTTCTAAATCTTCGTAAAACCCTGGAAAACTAACATCGACACAGCGCCCCCCTTCTATCGTGCAGGGGTTATCAGAAAAACGTGCCGCTATTGCAGCCGACATTGCCAGACGATGATCACCTAGAGGATTAAAGCTGAAGCTGGTTACACTTTCAAGACCTCCTTCAATAAAGAGATCATCACCGTCGATGCGAGCCTTGCCCCCACAGACATTGACAAGATCGTGAGTTTGTTTAAGACGATCACTTTCTTTGACCTTTAACTCAGCAATCCCTTTAAAATGACTTTCTCCCTCGGCAAACATTGCTGCGATCGCAAGAATCGGGATCTCGTCAATTAAAGTGGGGATTTCCGCATCTTCTATCACAGTTGCGTTCAATCGAGCAGAGCCAGTGATTGTCAAATCGACGACAGGTTCCATAAAGTCATCGCTACCGAAACTCTGGTGCTCTTTGATGTTTACTCCCATGCGTCGCAGAACATTTACAAAGCCTGTGCGGGTAGGATTTTTTAGCACCTGATTAATCTTAAGTTCGGCATTGTCCATTAGAGCTGCATAAACGGAGAAAAAAGCTGCGGATGAAGGATCGCCAGGTACCTTATAAGTTCCGGCAGGAGGCCGAAAAGGTCCCGTTAGAGTCACGGTTTCGATCCCCTGTTTTTGTTCTACTTCGATGTGTGCGCCAAGCTTAGAAAGCAGTCTTTCCGTGTGGTCACGTGAGCCTATTGGAAGCTGCACTCTCGTCTTGCCATTGACGTTCATGGCGGCAAGTAGGAGACAAGATTTGACCTGTGCCGATGCTTTCGAGACTTCGTGAGAAGCTTCCTTTAAGGAGGCACCGCTTATGGTTATGGGTAGTAAGTTGCCTTGATCGACGCCATCGATCTTTGCTCCCATGTCGCGCAGAGGTGCTACGACACGCATCATAGGCCGAGATGACAAGCTTTCATCGCCAATCATGCTGCTCTTAAGACCAGGCATGGCAGAGAGCGCACCAATCATCAGTCTCGCTGTTGTGCCGCTATTTCCGCAGTCAAGCGCGTCTGAGGGAGATTGCCATTCGTCCCAACCTGGAGAATCGATATCTATGAAAGGATGCTCACCCGTTACGTGCTTGTCGATTTTGGCGCCCAGAGACGCCATAATTTCGGCCGTCGATTGGCAATCTTCGCCCCAAAGGGGGAACTCAACTTTCGAGCGACCTTTGGCAAGTCCTGAGAAGATCAATGCTCTATGGGTTAAGGACTTGTCACCACGACAAAGCCACTCTGCAGAAAACCCTTGCTGCTTTTTGTCTCCAAGTGGAGTTACGGCAACTTGCTGGTCGTGTTTCATGACTAAGCCTCGATGTAAGATCCCATGGTAAGAAATTTTTCTTGTCGTTTTTTAACCAATTCTTCAGAGCTGAAACGGGTCAGCTCTTTGAGATCCGAAAGAATTTGATCGCGGATGTGATTAGCAGTGATCTGCGGGCCTCGATGGGCTCCCCCCTCTGACTCTGGAATGAGACTGTCAACGACACCAAGCTCGAGAGCAGACTTGCCGGTTAGCTTGAGAGCCTGCGCAGCTTTGGCGGCTTGTGAGGCGTCTTTCATCAGAATCGAGGCACATCCTTCAGGTGAAATCACCGAATAGGTGGCGTATTGCAGCATGTGAACCTTATTGGCTACTCCCAAAGCTAACGCACCACCACTGCCGCCTTCACCGACAACTACGGCGACGATCGGCACCTTGAGGCGTGACATGACCATAATGTTCTTACCGATTGCTTCCGACTGTCCTCTCTCCTCAGCACCGATACCTGGATAAGCTCCTGGGGTGTCGATTAGAGTGACAATCGGTAATTGGAAGCGCTCTGCCATTGACATGAGACGTAAGGCTTTCCTGTAGCCCTCTGGCTTGGGCATGCCGAAGTTTCTTTCGATGTTGGCCTTAGTCCCGCGCCCTTTTTGGTGACCCATAATGACTATATTTTGATCAGCCATCGTCGCAAGCCCACCAACGATGGCTTTATCGTCATAATAATTGCGATCTCCGTGCAGCTCGACAAATGTAGAACACATATGCCTAATCAGTTCGAGGGTATTTGGTCTTCTAGGATGCCTGGAAAGCTGGACGGCTTCGTAAGGGGATAGATTCGAAAACAGTTGTGTGCGCAGTTTATGAGCTTTTTGCTCGAGTTCACCGATTTCTGAGTCGAGATTAATCGCCTGAGTTGATGCCATCCTACGCAGTTCGTCGATCTTAATTTCTAGCTCTGCGATTGGTTTTTCGAAGGGGATGTATTCCATGGGTTATTTTTTCCTAATATTGAGACCTTACCTGATCAACCTCCATAAAGACGGTAAATATCTCTCAGAACGGCCTAACCAGCAACCAAGATTTAAGCAATCGCGATTAATTTGCCAAAATAATTCAGTTTTTGCTAGAATGAGCTTAGGTACGGATGAATATTGAAAGGGGAAATTAAATGGTTAAGTCTGAGTTGATAGAAAATTTAGCAGAACGGGCTGATATCACTCTCGCTAAAGCAGAAGAAATTGTAGATCTATTTTTTGACTCGATTGGCGATACCCTATGTAAAGGAGATCGCGTCGAAATTCGTGGATTTGGTGCATTTACAGTACGGGAATACAAAGCCTACGAAGGCCGTAATCCAAAAACAGGTGAGAAAATCACTGTTCCTCCAAAAAGACTACCTTTTTGGAAAACAGGAATGGAGCTTAAGCAAAGGGTTGATTCTGCTTTCCTTAGCCAACAACAAGCGAGCCAAGGCAGCTAAAATTTCCCTTTGTCATCACGACAATCTCCCCTCAAATCGATGAGATCAGCCTTTCTGCAAGGAAAGGCTGGTTAATGTTGTCTTGAGTTTGGCAAAAGTTTATAAACGCATGTTGTTTATTTAACTAAGCTAAAGGAGTACCTCGTGCCGATTTATGAGTTTGAATGTAAAAACTGTGGTTCAGTTTGTGAACTCATGATGAAGATAAGCGACCCGCACCCAGAGTCTTGCCCTTCTTGCGGTAAAGACCAACTGCAAAAGATCATGAGCCGCACGAGTTTTGTCCTAAAGGGTCAAGGTTGGTACGAAACTGACTTTAAACAAAACCCTGCAAAGCCAAAAGAAGACAAGCCATCTTCAGACAAAAAAGACGACACCGAGACAACAACTAAAGACCGCCCTTCCGAGGTCAGCAAGTCTGACACAAAACCCTCAGAAGCTGGTTCCAGCGCACCCAAATCAACGGCAAGTGAATCAAAACCAACGCCTAGTGACGCTAAAGAATAAACGCCCTGAGAACTCTTTTTATTAAAAACTTTCTTAGTCGATAACCTGCCGAAATTGCGCCTTTTCTGGTAAAATAAAGCGAGCGTGCAATTTGGGACATCCATGACAAGAAAAAGAGAAATCATCATTCCTTCGGCTGAGGTGGTGCTTGTCGGTGGCGGACACTGTCACCTTGAGGTCGTTAAGCGCTATGGAGCCCTCCGCCACAAGCCTTTTCGCCTAACCCTTATCAATGCCACCGCCCACGCTCCTTACATCGGCCACATCCCAGCATTAATCAGCGGTGAAAAAAACAAAAACGAGACCCATGTCGACCTTGGCCACCTTTGTCTTGAAAACGGTGTAAGGTTTATCAAACGTTCTGTAAACTACATCGATTTTGAAAACAAAGTTGTAAAACTGAAAGACCATAAACACCAGGTTTCTTTCGATGGTATGTCGATCGATATTGGAGCCGAACCTGACTTACAGGCTTTCAAAGGAACGAGTGTCGAAGATATTTCGATCACCGTCAGACCGTTTGCTCACTTTCTTGAAAAGCTACAAGATCTTGAACACACTATTTCTGAAAAAACCCAGGAAAAACCATTCCACCTTGTGATTGTCGGTGGCGATGCAATGGCTGTTGAAATAGCTCTCGCTCTCTCTCACAGGCTTTACCAATCTTCCCGCACTTGGAACAAAACCTATCTTCATCTCATTGAGTCTAACGAACTAGAACAGGGTTCTTATTCACCTGCAAAGAAAAAGCTTATCAAAACCCTTCTTCGTAAGCACAGAGTCGCATACAAAAATAACGTAAGTATCAAATCCTACGATAAGCTAAACCATCAACTAACACTTTCAAATGATGACAAGATCACTTGCCACGGTATTCTTTGGGCCTATGCCAACAAAGGCCCACAGTGGTTGAAAGATACTGGTATCGAACTTGATGAAAACGGTTTCATTTTAGTTCAAGATAACCTTGAAAGTAAATCTCGCGTTGGTGTTTATGCAGCTGGCGCGACCGCCTCTCTGACTAAAAGGTACTTTACGTCTTTATCAAAAGAATTTACCTTTGGGATCGGTCCCATCCTTGCGAGTAATTTAATCCGAAGGTTTTTAGGGGAAAGGCAATTTCGCTACAAACCACCCGGACACCCTACTATTCTGCTGTCGGTCAGCAGCAATGAAGCCGTGGCAAGCTGGGGACCTTTTACGTTTCGATCTAAACTTGTCCAGCAGTTCAAGAACCACTTTGACGAACAATGGATGCGTCGTTATCAAGTCAAACCAAAGCGTATCCAAGTCGCTACCTTCATTGAATCCGGCAACCTCAAAGTTGCCCCAAGCACGGCCTGCGGAGCAAAACTGCCACACGATTCTCTAAAGGCTATTCCCAAACAGAGCTTTCGTTCCGGTGATGTTGTCATCGGAGTCAAGGAGTCTGACGATGCCAGCCTCATTTCATTAGACAACCCTGGCAGCGAAAAAGCCGGACTGATTCAGTCGATTTCTCACTTACGCGCTTTTACAAAAGATCTTTTTACTTTCGGACGCATGTCGGCTGTTCATACGATCAATGATGTTTATAGCATGGGAGTCAAACCGCACTCTGCGCAAGTCTTAGCTACGGTCCCTTTCGCTCCAAAAAGCACTATGGAACGCGATCTCAAAGATATGATGGACGGCATTATCGAAGTTTTCGATGAGTGTGGTATTACGCTTTTAGGAGGCTACTCTGACTGTGGTCACGAAGCCGCAGCTGGAATGCTTGTACAAGCTCTGTCGCCAAAGGATAAAAAGGAACAACTATGGACGAGAGGAAAACTTCGCCCTGGTGATGCGCTTATCCTAACGAAACCTCTCGGCACTGGGATTCTTCTGACCGGCTACGAACGCTTTATCGTTGACAGTAAACATATGTGGTCGGCGATGAACTCAATGGCGGAAACTCATGCTAAGACAATCGACGTCTGTAACAACTTTAATATTTCTGCAGCCACCGATGTCACAGGTTACGGACTGGCACTCTGTCTTGAGGGCCTGTTGCAGCGTTCAAATTTAGTCGGAACCATAAGCCTTGCCACCTTACCGATCTACTCGGGGGTGCTTAAGGCACTGAGTGCTGGTATCCGCTCAAGCATTCACATTCAAAACCGCATTCCCTTTACCAAATGTATTCAAAACCTTTCCAACAGGGATTTAATTATTGCGGAAGTGATGTTTGACCCGCAAACCGCTGGCCCCCTTCTTCTTGGCGCAGATTACGAGGAAGCCCCGCGTCTCACCAAACAACTTCGCCAAGTCGGTTACGAGCACGCTTCGATTATCGGCTATGTCCAAAGACCAGAAAACGACGAAACCTTCTCGCCAAGAATCACTCTAAAAATGTAAATGCCCCTCAAGCTTCTGATTTAACTGCACAATATTCGAGCAACTTGCAGAGCTCCTGCTGCTATGTTAATCAGCTCCTCGTTACTAACTTTTATCTTTTTATAGAATATTTTAATATTTTATAATTAATGCTTGTTTTTTATGCGGTTTTTTATTAGAATACCGGCGTTCCATGTTGAAGCTGTTTACATGACCCCTGACGTAGCGCCCCTGACAATTTTTTCCAAGGAGAGATTACATGCGTAGGCACAGTAAAGTCACCGTACTTGCATTAGCTTTGACATGGTCGTTGTACTCATGTGGCGATGCAGGACAAAACCAAGAAGAAGAAGACAACCAACCGACAGAGACTCCCACCACCTTCCAAGAAGACGAAGCTGAAATTCTCGAACAAGAGTCTGAAGAGATGCCCGAAGGCGTCATGGTCTACGTTCCAGTAGACGAACAAGGCAACCTGCAGCACGATAAAGCCGAACAAAGAGTTGTATCGACGTCCGAACAACCGGCTTCAGAAGAACAAGCGATGACTGTTTGGAAAGATGGTAAACAAGACGACGAAGGTTTTAACCCGCGTGAAGCAAAGTCGGTAAATGCTTTCGGTCAAGTACAAGGTTACGGAAGAGGCTCAACGGGCGGCTACCACGATCTAAGCGCAGGTCCTCATAAAGGACATCACCCTGGACATCGCCCTGGACATGGTGGTGGCCATCATCATTACAAACCCCCACACCACGGTGTACACATGGGCCACCACGGTTCACGCTACCACTACCGTTACACCTATCGTAGAACTTACTATAACAATAGTTTCTACATGGTACGGCCTCCTTACTATTGGAGTAACTACTACTGGGGTGGATACTACGCATACCGTTACAGACACTGTTTCACATATCCACGTTACAGAATCTACTACTACCAGAGACCGACTTGCTTCGGCTACACAGTCTGTAATTACTAATTAAATCTAGAAAGGTAGAAGCTTCGGCTTCTTCCTTTTTGGTGACTCCGACTGCGATACTCAAAACTCTATCCAAGAGACGAAACATGATACAAAGGCTGGCATGGTATCTTGTGACGTTTATGCTACTGGCATGTGGCGAGCATGACTTTAACCAAAACGAACAAGAAGAAGAAACGACAGATCAGATCGAAAAAAGACTGGGGTCTAGCGAATACATCCTTAACCTTGATGAGTTGATATTAAAGTTAGGATTAGGCGATTTCCACAAAAGCGACCAGACTGGGCAAGGAATAAAGATTGCCATTCTCGACAATGGTTTCAAAGGCCTCGACTCGAGCCGCGGCAAAACCCTTCCTCCCGACGTTTTTTACGATAAAGGCAACGGTAGCCTATCAAGCGACAACCACGGCACTTACATGGCGCAAACGGTCTACTCGCTAGCCACCGGTTCCCGTGTATACAAGGAAGAAATCGAAGGCCCAGAGCTTTATCTCTATAACGCTAATGGCCTTGAAAACTTTGAATCCGCCATTAAAAAAGTAATCTCCCTCAACCCAGATATCGTCCTCTATTCTCAGAGCTGGGATTTCGGCGGCAACTTCGACGGTAAAGGCTACATCAACGCGATGATCGATGAAGCCGTAGATCACGGCATCTTATGGGTCAATGCAGCAGGTAATTACGGTGAGAATGCTTGGCGTGGCCCGCTGAAGCTCGTCGACAAAGGTAAAGAAACCTGGGTTGACCTTCCAGGAGCCGGCGAAGGCATCCAAATCAAAGTAAAAGAGACCACCCGAGCATGGATTACCGTTAGTTGGAATGACTTCCGTAACGATATCAATTATGCAACACCGCAAGACCTTGATCTTTTCATTTACAAAGGCGATCAAGTCGTTGGAATGAGTAACTTCAAACAAAACGGCATAGCTAACAGTAAGGCCGACAAGTGGTCTGGTGATGCTTATGAATTATTTAACCAGCAGCTCACCGAAGGCACTTACACGATTAAAGTGAAAGCCAATACCGCCAACTTCAACCAAACCTCGCGCATTAATGTCTCAGCCATCGGCATACCCAGTGTGACCGCCATTGAATTCCTCACAGCTCCCAGCTTTGATACGGTGCCTGTCGCTGCTGACAACATGCGCGTCTTGACAGTTGGAGCAAACGACGCCAGTTATTCAAGTAAATCTAAGTACAAACCTGAACTCTCCGTGCCGTCTTTTGTTCAGACGGCTGGCGGCCTTTATATTACCGGTAGTTCCAGCGCAGCAGCAGTTGCCGTTGCAGCAATCGCTATCAAAAGTACGGGCTTCTCCAAAAAAGCTGCTGAAGCTGCTCTCGCCGGGTTCCGTAGTAGCCATTTAAAATAACGAATCGTTTTTGAGTCTCTGATCAGGTTAAAATGGTTCCTATGCAGAACCTTCTTCGATCCGTCACTATGATCAGCTTGTTTATAAGCATCAGCCTTGTCGCTGCCGGCAACCCCAAATCCACTGATCGTGAAAAATTAAAAAGAAGCTATCGCTGTACAGCCTTGATGTCCCTGTTGAGTCTGCAAGGTAAAGCTGTCGATGAAGTCTTTTTAGCGATGTTCGATGAGGTCTTTGACACCATTGCAGCGGGCATGAGCTGCCTCAAGACTCCCTGTCCCCAACTTCCTGATAAAGCGCCCGACGGAAAACCGATCAACTACTTTCTCAGTGAACCCAGCTACACCTCACCGGCTTTGATCAACTCCGCTGGAAGCTGGGATTTTATTATCCCGCAACGTTTCCTTGAAGACATGAGTGTTCAGTCGAATGTTAAAAGAGCCATCGATCGTCCCGCACCTGCTCGTAATCCGATACTCTTCCAAGACCTCATGAGCCAAGTACACAGGGTTATTGTCGACCGCTTTGGAGCATTCACAATCGTCGACGAAGTTTACGACAGCAAGCGCTTTTCTGCTCTTGCCGATCATGACAAGCTCTCTCTTTTAAGGGACTTTCTTGCTCTGAGCAGGGACACCATAGCAAAGCGGACGGGACTCACCCAAACCATCATAGAAAAACTCGAAGAAGGAAAAACCGCTCACCCAATGCTCGTTTACAGGGTGTATCGTTATCTGATCTACAAAGCGCGCATTCATTCACGCATAAGACAAAAACTGACCCCAGCCGTTGTTGAGCTTAAATCAAGACTGTTTAGCGACATGGAAGAAATGATTCGCATTCTTTACCCACCTGGAGCCCGCGAGTTTGAAGCGCTAGAGAGAAGCAGTTTTGGAGAGCGCCTCGCTGCTATTCGAAAAGCCCTTGGACTGACTCTGCATGATGTAGAACGGGTTTGGGAGCTTGATATCACCTACAACACCATCTACCGCTGGGAGACAGGGTATCAGGAAGAACCGCACTACGAGCGTGTCTCGGCTCTCCTCCAATACTATATCGACCAATCATCAGAACTTTCTTCAGCTTTAGACTAAGCGACATTTAAGGTGGTGGAGCGCTGACACACATGCCTCGCCTGAAAAGGTAACTCAGCAGCTTGCCGATCGTCTCGCCCGTTTGCAGGTCTCTCCAGTCATGTTATATCGCCCTGTTTTTAGAGGTTAAAAAGCCTATTAATTTCGTTGGGTTTTAGCAATAAAATAATTAACTAATATAATGTCGACATTAATTTTATTATTGTTTTCTATGGAAAAATATAATTTAATAAGGCCACATTGAGGCCATTATGGCACACGTAAAATTTAGACTGTATGATCAAACACTTAAAACACAGATAGACAGTCACAAAACTCTCGAAAGAAAACCTATGTTTCAGATCAAACGGCCTTCCGCCTTTCTGGTGGGATGTACTTTTTTCCTCCTTAGTTTTGCTTCTCAGTCTCTTTTAGCCGAAGAGAGCGCGTTCAACTACGGCAAAGAACTCTACATCGAAAAGGGCTGTTTTAGCTGTCACGGCGCTAACGGCAATCTTCCCATTAATCAGTCTTTTCCTCGCCTTGGTGGTCAAAACCAGCAATATCTCAGCCAGGAGATCAAAGCGATCATAGCTGGTGAAAGAAAAGGACCTCTCGCACAGCTTATGATGAGATCTTTACCCACTCTTAGCGAACCAGAGATCACCGCCATCAGCAAATATTTAGCAAACATCAAGCCATAGGAATCTGTCTGTGTCCCGACAAAACTTAACCCGACATAGCTTCACCATTGTTTTTGCAGGCCTACTAACGGGCTTATTCATCAGTTCCCCGCTTTCTGCACGACCTGAATACGCTCTCGAGCAGAAAGCCGACTGCAGTGCCTGTCACGTCACCCCCTACGGTGGTGGCCAGAGAAATGAATTCGGTAAGACTTTTGGGATCAAGGGTTTTAAAGCCTCCAAAGAAAAACTTAACCGCGATCTCAGTATCGATGCTCGTATGGTCGGCTATTACACCAAACAAGAGCCTGCTAAGAGAAGCGGAATAGGTGTCATGAGCACAATTGTATCGGGTGAGAAAGCTCTTGAAAACGCCGAGCTGCCCCTCAGTATCGTTGCCGCTTACGACCTTGGTATGTTTGAGCCGGGTCTAAGAGAGATGTATATCAAGTCGGCGATTAAATCGAACGAGAATGGTGCTGTTTTTATGGTCGGTAAGTTTCAAGCGCCTTTCGGCCTGATGACTGACGAGCACCGCAGTTACACGCGTATGTTAACCAAAACAACCAATCGCGAGTTTGAATCGGGAGCCAACGTCTCCGCTTTCGCATGGAACCGCTTCCACGCTGATGTTGCGGTCGTTAATGGCTATCAATCAGGAGGGGCCTTTACCGAAGGAGACGTGACGCAAGGAGCGATCGCCAACCTCCGTTACACCTCAGCGTTTGCTCCGATTATGATTGGTGGAAGTTACGCGGTTCACCAAAGAAGAGAAAAACAGCCTGAAATCGCCCGTGCTTACGCTGGCTACGCAGGGCTAACATTGAAAAACCTAACAGGCGGCTACGTGCCGGTGACAGTTTTGGCCGAGAAGGTCTATGCAAAGCATTACACAAATCCCGATGAAAACCCTTACATCAACCGCTACTTTGTCCCGATCGAAGGGTTTGATAATTACGTTTCAGAAATTCAAGAAAAAGAAGCGACCGCTGATCTTGTCGTCACGCGTCTGTCTATCACACCTAAATTTTCTCTTCTTTACAAGTATGACAGACTCCTGCTCGATAAGGATTTTCCCGGTGATGCTTACGAGCGTCATGGATATGGAATCGATCACAAACTCCATCAAGCCATCAACCTCCAGCTTCGCTACGAAGAAGGAACAGTCGGTCGAGAGGGATTAGACAGTTCAAACGTTGCAGCAGCACGTGATGTCTTTCTCGCTGTTTTGCATGTTTGGTACTAAACGATAAGGATAAAAAACATGAGCCTGGCACTCGTATGGTTAAAACGCGCACTCACCTTTCTAACTTTAACAGTGGTGATGTCCTGTGGAAGTTCAAATAAACCAGTGGAGAACGCTGGCACTGGTGAGACGGAGGGCGATGTCCAACAAGTCTCAGAAGGAGACGGCGGACCGACTTGGGATAACGGTATTTCAGCAATCTTCCAGAATCGATGCGCTCAGTGTCATAATAGCAGTGGCGGTCTTCCTGACTGGAGCAAATACAGCATAGTCAAGAAAAAAGAAGCGGTGATCAAACAACGCTTGAGATCGGGTAATATGCCACCAGAGCCTCCTGCCGATCAGGATGTTTTCAAAAAAGAACTCGGGATGATCTTCACTTGGTTTGCCGCCGGTGCGCCGCAGTCCTCTTCCGGTGGTGGCGAAGCAGCAGCTGAGGGCGTTGAGGCTGACCTTGTTGAACAAGGTAGTGATGCAAGTACAGATTCCGCAGGGTCACCTGAAGTAACAGCCGAACTACAACGGATGATGCGTGAGCTGCAGCAAGAGCTGACCCTACTCAAGCTCGATGGAGAAGACGTCGCTACCTGGAAAAACGGCATCGCCGATATCTTTAGAAGGCGCTGTTCTGAGTGTCACAATAGCTCAACTGAACCCTATCAACCCAACTGGCTTGATTACAAAAAGGTGGTCTCTAAACTGGATGGTGATCGTGGGATCCTAAAACGCATCGCGCTCTCTCCTTCAGACCCACTGAGTATGCCACCACCGACGGTCACCATCAGTGATCCAGAAGCTTGGGCCAAAGAAATCGAAACCATAAAAGAGTGGGCGAAAAATGGCGCCATTTTCGAGATAAAAACGAAGGCAAAGAAAAAGCCAGCAGGCGGCGGAAAAGACTTCACAGCTGATATAACTGCTCTAAGACTTGAGATCGCTTCCCTCAAAGAAGAGATCGCAAAGTATGCGCCGGGAGATGTGCTCTATAGTAAAAACTGCAGTAGCTGTCACGGCGGCAGCGCTCAAGGCAATGTAATGATGATTGCTCCCGCCCTAGCAGGTATGCCGGCTTGGTACATAAAAGCGCAGCTTGATAAATACAAGGCGGATTTAAGAACATCAGGCAATGCAGTGATTATGCAAGGTGCTGCCAAAGGCCAGACATCAGAAAAGCAGATCGCAAAAATTGCTGCTTACCTCGAAGAGCTGCCTTACGTCACGCCAGAGCCTTCGAACGAAGGGGATACACAGGCGGGCCAAGCGATTTACCAAGCCGCATGCGAAGCGTGCCACCAGCTTGATGGCAAGGGTCTTGAAACTACTGCTGCACCAAATTTAGTCGGACAGACAGCTGTCTACCTCAGCGCTCAGCTCAAAGCCTTTAGAGACAGCCTGCGAGGAACTCACACTGATGATCAAAAGGGTGGATTAATGAAAGCAATGTTTATCAACAACCCGCTAAAAAATACTCCTTATACAGATCAAGACATCAAA
>CAZBDM010000008.1:3557-8025 GCA_964490675.1 uncultured Oligoflexales bacterium | reverse complement strand
GCCTATATCGTCGGTCCTCTCTCAGAACAAGCGGTAAGCGCCGCGCAAAAAGGAGGTCAGCCATGAAAAGCAGAAAGGCTGTCAAACGAGTCGTCATCCTTGTTAACGTGGTTATCTTTTTGGTAGCAGCTTTTTTCGCGCAACAATCTGTCGAAGCGAAAGAGGCGGCCGCAGCAAACCCGAAGCTGGCGATGTGTTTTGGTTGCCATGGCAAAGACGGTAAAGCGATTAACCCGCTTTGGCCGAATCTCGCTTGTCAGAATGAAGATTATCTTGTCACGCAGCTGCGTGCTTTTAAAAACAAAGAACGACCCGGTCCCAGCATGTATCCGATCATTCAGACTCTCAACGATCAGGATTTTAAAGACGCCGCCGCCTACTACTCAGGATTAGAGTCTTGCCAACCCCAAGCAAAAAAATTGGCCCATTGAAATTGAGACCTTAAAGCTGAATTTTAAAAGGAGAACTAAAGGTTCTCCTGTTTAGATTTCTTTAGGGTTTTCTTGGCAGTAAGAATTTCGCCCCACCTTACCCTGTTGTTTTAACAGTATATATTTAAATTAATCAACTTTTCCAAAAAACAACCCGATAGAGTCTGAACCATAGGCAAATCTTCAAATACGAGGTTTATGAATGTGGTAGTGGAAGTCACGAGTTAGGTCATTATGTGTCATCTGTTCTTTGGGGAAAGACTTTTTGCTATGCCTAACAAACTGTTTTAGCCGATTGTTTGAATGTTGCTTTTATATTTACAAACAAACAGCCGATAAGTGGATAAAATAAGGGGAATTTTATGGGATCGGGTCTTCGAGCACAATTGATGTGCTGCTTAGCCATGCTGTCGCTGATTGGAATGTCTAGCTGTGCCAGAGAACGTCAGGCACCAGTAGCCTCCAAATGCGCTCCCGGTCAAACCTACAGTAACGGCGAATGTGTCAGCAAATCTTCTGACTCATCCGATAGCCGCTCATTATCTTCAAGATATGATGCAAACAAATACGACACTTGTGACGATGGATTGAAACAATCAGGGTCAGATGATTGTACCTCGAAACGTTCTTGCTCAAAAATTCTGCCGGGCTCCGAAGAAGTCAAAGGCAAATGCCGCTGCCAGGACCCCTACGAGCATTGGATTCCTAAAGCGAGCAGCGACTACGAAGAAAAGTGTTATCACTCTAGTAAAGATAGTGACGAGATCGCGGAAATTAAATCGGAAGGCGGTGAAAAAGGTCTTTCGTCTGTCAGTAGTGATGAATCCTCTGAAGAGGTTTCAGGTGAAGGAGCGTCTTGCAAAAGTGAGCAAGGTACTTTTTACGAAGGAAAATGCTACTGCGGTGGTGAGCAAATCAATCCCTTTGATCCGGAAAAACAGACTTGTGACGGCAACGGATTTGTAACGGATAAGGAATAAGACAGAGCACCGCACAGCCAAATGCTTAGAGATGATGTGTAGATGAATGGAAACAGCCAAAAAGTTATTCTTGTAAGCTTACTTGCAGCAGCATTGTTTGCTTGTAACAGCTCGTCTAAGACTGGGCGTAATAGCAACAACTCTGAATATTTGGCCAAAGAAGATGATGGCAAGAAGAACACATCGCCAGTTTCTATTCCCAACAATAGTGATGCATCTTTAGAGTCCACCTACGGAGAGGGAACCGACCCCACAGGCAGTGGAGTCGAAGCCGAAAAACCGATCGACTACCCGCTTAACTCTCCGGTTAACGAAAAAAGTATCGCTCTCGCTGTTAGAGGCGGAGCTTGTTTTATGTGTCACGCTAAGATCAAAGGTGATGTCGTTACTGACTTTGGTGCTTTTGATGACTTCTACATGGGAGATCACCCAGAGTTTCCAAGGGACGCTAACAATGGTTCTAAGTACTCTTTTTGGGGAAAAGAATCATGGCAAACAGCAAAGATCAGAGGCAATTTATACATCCCAAATCTACAGGTGATTAGCGGCGAAATCCTAAACCTTTTTGGGGTGCAGGAGATGAAGCTGTTCGACTTTATGACAGAGTCTTACAATCACTACGACGGTACAGCGATGGATCCACTTGTCAGCGTTTTCGATGCCGCTGATAGCAATGGTAAGACTTATGACGAATTAGATCCTGGCGTTTACGGTCAAATCATTGCACGCGATAACATTTACATCGGTACGCCAAGGCGCAGTCAAATCGAGGCTCTTCCAAATGCTGTCGGCGCCAAACAAATCATCAATAGTGAAGCCGTCAAAGTTTATGCGACAAAAGGCTCAAGCCTTCAGGGAGCCAAAAACCTCGAAAACCATCTGCTTGTCGGTAACGGTGTCGCCTGTCGCGGAGACATTATTGTGCTCGGAACTGTCTTCTTTGACGACGCCTCAATCTCTATTACTGGCAATGGCTGCCGTTTTTATGTCGACAAAGCAGTCTTTGTGAGAGGCCCGATCCGTTCGATTGGTGCCGCTATGGCGAATACTCAGATTAGCAGTGCAACAGCCATCATTATGGGTATGAGCTCCTTCGATCGAAGAATGGACCATTTTTCAGGTACGAGACAAGAAAATAAAAAGACTCTCGGAGATGACCTTTTGAGAAAGTTAAACGAGCAGTCTCAAGCGCTTAACCTCACTGAAGACGCTGGTCCGATCGGTGTTGTCAAGAACGTTAGTGACGATCAAGTGACCGCCTATCTTGAGTCGGGTGATCCAACCTCTGCGGCGAGGGGCGCATGGAAAGATCTCTCAGGCGCTACGCCTGGCTTTGATCCATTGACAGCCTGTGACTGGGGGAAAACAGCCTCATCAAATGCGGGAAAGAATTGCTACCGCGATTGGGCAGGAGCCTACAATCGAAAGACTTTCGATCAGAACCATCTGCTTCTCCACTCGCAAGTGGTTTACTCGCGCTATGGTGGCACTTTCAGAGGAACGATTATCGGTGAAGATGTTTTGTTCGCACCAAAACAGTTCACCCTTGAATACGATAGCCGTTTTAGCAATGTACCCATTCTCCCTCTTCTTGGCGCAGATGCCATAAGACTAGGGAAGTAGAAGGCTGAAGGCTATTAGTAAGAAAACGTAATAATTAACTTTTTGATTTTTATTTTTAGATATTTTTTTAAAAAACCGAAAAGAGATTGGTCTTAATCAAAAAAATTCGGAGGATGTTCGCGATGAAATGGGGTCAAATTAAAGCTGCTGCTTTTATTGGAATGACTGTTTTTATTATCTCTTGTGCTAACGAAGATGGTTCTCAAACCAGCGCAACTCCTGGCATTGGCGATACTTGTTGCACCAAGCAACTCAAGACAAACTCATCTAACAGTGTCACACCGGAAGGCGCGGCCGCTGTTGCATTAATTGACGGGCTAGACGGTAACCTTGAGGGCGACCTTGGTGAGAACACAGAAAATGTTCAAGGAGCGTCGGATGATAACCAAGACCAACAAACTGCTGAATCTGGAGCAGACGCTTTAGACAAAGCCTCAAGCAGTGCTGATGTCAGTGGATCGAGCAATCAATTCTTTTGGGCGTTCGGAAATTGTGGCAAATATAAACAAGCTCCCTCTCAAAATAGCTGCGAAGGCGCTGAAGTCGCCGATGCTTCAAAATACGATGAATCATTTGCTAGGGTAAATATCGGAGAAGCAAGGCCGGAAACCCTAACGTCAAGGGGTTCAGATACAAGAAGAGATATTGGTAACGATTCCAGAACTGTGAGTACTGATCGTCCGACTACAAATAATGAGAGAAGATACGACACTGGACCATCAAGAACCGCTTTACGTTAATAGAAATATTTAGAAACTTTAAGATATTAATTATTTACTTAAACAGAGAAAACAAGGGGAAGAGACATGTTTTCAAATTGGGGAAAATCATCGCTACTTACGCTACTCATGTTAGCGATGAGTTTGGCAATCGGATGTAACAGGAAAAAAGCCAAGCCAGCTAACAGCTTTAGCCTTGATAAAGCTTCTTGCGAAACATCAAGTGATGATAGCGCAGGTCTTAAATTAGATGGTGACTGCGAAGCAGAAGAAAAAACCGAGGTTCCTGCTGAAGAAGCTCCCACTGAACTTCTTCAAAAAGCGGTCGCTCGGGTGCTTGCCTTCGTCGACGTAGAGAATAAGTCTGTGACGATCTATCAAGACGCCTATAGTGCTCTTTTTAAAACAATCGCACGTCAAAAAGGTGAAGTTCCTGGAACGACTCCCGATCCGATCTTTTACTTTTCTCCGGTTGTCATTGCAGATATTCCGGAAATGACTCTGCTTCCAAATGGAAACATCAACATTTCGATCAACAACCGCTACCCGCCGGCCGCAGTTAGAAAACTTGTTGAGGACAAGCTTAGCGAAACCCTTGCTAACTTCAACCTTGAAAGAAACCGAGTCGGTCTTGTTCCTCTTGAAGGTTAGAGGGCTTTTGCATGATTTCAAACGACAAGAGGTACACACAATTTCTGGTCGTGTCACAAAAATG
>CAZBDM010000008.1:0-3547 GCA_964490675.1 uncultured Oligoflexales bacterium | reverse complement strand
GTCAAGGCCTTCGGAAACGAATACGAAGCAGAAGTCACCAAGGACCTCAGTAATATTATCTTTCAAATACCTGAAGAAGATATCCCTTCGGACCTTTTAGCGGCGATTAAGTCTGGAGACGGTGGTGACAAATTACTGAAAGCAATTGATGCCTTCCCCATCAATTATACGTACTTCGTTCAAAAGTTTTCAGAGCAGTCTTGTTCTTTCAACATTGACGATGCTGAAATTAGCAACATGTTCATGGACCAAGGGGGCAACTGCCCACAACCGAATACAATCGACCAAGCAAAACTAGATGAAATCATGGCTGCTAACCCACAGTGGCCAGAGTTAGCATCGGCACTTGCTAAGGTCGATCGACCCGTCACCCGCTGTTTAGCAGGTAGCGAAGCTTCAAACCTTCAATCGAAAGCTAGTGTTTCTTGTACACAAACAAAAAACCCTGACGAAGGCTATGATCCAATGGTTGAGGACTTCCTTGCTAAGATCATAAGACCTGCTTTCAACCAGGTGCTCGTACCAACATCTCGAGACACCGCGCAGTGGCCAGACGATCTTGCAGCAGCAGCGATTAAAATGTTTGGTAGTCCAGAAGCTTTCAAAAGTAAGATTGATAAGCTTCACCAAGACATTCTTAAAGATCAATCCTACGTCATGGAAAACGAAGACTATCAGTTTGTTCACGACTACGTCAGTACCCTTGAAGACTACTCTCTTTACACTGAAAACGAATCCTCAAGCTCGTCACAGAGTTCTAGTGGCAAAGGTGGTGGCGGTGGCTTTGGCGTCAGCTATGGTGGCTTTGGTGTCAGCGCTAACAGTAGTTCTAACAAAATGAACAGTGCTGGCAGTGCGTCATTCCAGAGAGACGTTAACGACCTTCGCCAAATTTATCAGAACACGACTGATAGCACGAGAGAATCAAAGATTAGAAATTTCCTTGACCAAAAAGACCTTGATCACCAAGTTAGAACGGTTGACGGGGAGCTCAACATCTTTCCCGAGCTGTTTATCAGTGTCGCGGCGAGCGTCGATGCGATCAAGCAGCAGGCTGCTGGCCTATCAAGTAGTGAATTAGGTGATATCGTCTCTGAAAAAGAAGAAATCACCGTTGCTATCGATCTGCAAGATCCGCTTTATTTGAGAGGATCAATCACATGTCAATTAGGTGATCCAATATACTTCAGTGAAGAGATTGAGCAATACAAATGGTATGACTCTGATGCTTTCTGGGCGCAGCTTTCTCAAAGCATCACAGATACCATGAAAAACCTTAGTTGTACGGAAGTCACCATTCAGCTTTGGTATGATGGTGCAGAAAACCACCTCAATCGTCCAGGTTGGATTCCTGAGCAGGTCTATCTGAACACCAAAGGTATTGCCAGTGGTGGAGGCGCGACTTATGAAACCTTCAATATTTCGGTTCTTCTTAAGCCGTCAAACAACGAAACCAATCGAGCGACGACTAAGACGATGACATTACCTGATGGTGCCGAATTGTTTAAAGAAGTGAAGATTAACCTGTAGTGATTTGTTGCTGTGGAAGAGGATGGGGACATGTTCATTGTTGATAAAAAGTTGGTAACGCTACTAGTAGGGCTTAGTTTAGCCCTACTCCTAGGAGGCTGCGGTAATTCTGCAAGCTTCGGTGGTAAAGAAAGCCAAAAGGGTAAGAAAAGTAAGAGCGGCAGTAAAAGCGGTGCCGTCGCAAGCGAATACGAAGGCCCAAGACCTGAAGGTATTCCGGAAGGCGAGCCAAGTGGCGAAGACCTTCTTAAGGATGATGGTGGTGAAAAGCCCTACACAGAGGACATCAACAACGACAAAGTCGAAAAAGTCGGTGAGACCGGTGGCGAGAAGGTTGTTGCAGTAACCTCTATGGGCGTAATTAGCCCGAGTGGTCAACTTATCGTGCCTAACACGATTTTCCGTTGGACTTCTGATGATGGACGTCAAATTGTAAGTTCAATTGTCAAAGAAGACTGTAAGACACAGGCCAGTCAATGCGGTGGTGTTACCGGTCTTGGATCTTCAACTTTTGCCTTTAGAGACAAGGTCCTTAACTTTTACGATGGAACAGGTGAGGATGCTCTTGAAAAGGTTGGTATGCTTGGCAGAGTGATTAATGTTTGCCATCCCACTATTCCTTATTCTTCTACATCTGCCAAAGAGCTTTATAAAGAAATCTCTGGTTCGCCTTATTCGAACTCATGTTCAGCAAAAGAGAAGATTGTCGGCGTTGTCAAAGAATATCCTGGCTCTCGTCCCGTCTACCTTTGGTCAAAAGGAGGTGGAATTTTTGCATTCAGTTTATCGGACACAAGTCCAGAAATCTCTGATAGTACCGGATATACCATTCAAAATAACGGCGAAGCCTATCTATACGCTCCTCCTATTCCTCCAAATTGAGGGATAGGATGAAAGTTTATCTTTCATCGCTTATAATAAAACCTAACAACTGAGTTCACAGACAAGCTGTTAAATTTTTTGTCTTTGACCAAAGCTTTTTTGGTCAAAAAGAGGACCCCTCTTACGATGAAGGTTACTGCTGATCAGGGCCCCACCCTATTTACCAGGTATCGCATTGCTCTGCTTTCTGTTTTAGGGTTTATGACTGCTTTCTGTAGCATTGTTTACGAGCTTTATCTGGCGCAAATGCTGGCGACAACGATGGGTGGTACAAACCTTCGTTATGCCCTTACAATCGGGATTTATTTGGCTTCGATGGGCCTCGGTTCACTGATTTGTGCGCGCTTCAAAGACCAGTTGGGTAGCTTTATCAAACTTGAAATGATCCTCACCGTCATAGGTCTGACAAGTCCTATTATCTTCATTTATACTGACCTTTTTGCGACACGTATGACTTTGGCTTTTCCATCGGACTTTGTCGATTTTATCGGGATGCTGGTGACTTATGGGGTCAATCACTTTTTGATCATTCTCATCGGCGTTCTTTCCGGCATGGAACTGCCACTTCTTATGGATATGGCGGAAGATGCCAAAAAATCTTATACGGTTCTTGCGATCGATTTTTTTGGCACGGTCGTCGGAGCGATTTCCTTTCCGCTGATCCTCTACCCTTACTTTGGCATCATAAACGTAGCGATGTTTACTGCTGCGATTAATGTCTTTGCTGTTCTTCTGTTACTGACTGTAATTAAATGGCCTATCAAGCATCGCTTTAGCCTCATGACTTACACGCTTGTTCTCGCTATGATTGTCGGCTGGATCTATCATAACCAGATAGAAACATTTCTCATCGATACTTATATCAGAGGATAATGTGGATCATTCTAGTGCAGATAAAAAAAGACTTCTGATTGTCGTTTTCGTTCTCTCTTTTTGTTCGATCATTTATGAAATCATGCTGGCGCGGGTGTTTTCGGTTTTAAGTGACCGCCCAACCGTCTGGCAAGCTCTCACCATCGGTGTTTTTGTCGGCTCGCTTGGCCTTGGAGTGTTCGCCGCTCGACGTATCAAGCAAGAAAACTCAGTCAATACCCTTTTTTTAATAGAAATTATTCTTTTCTCTCTTTTTCCCCCA
>CAZBDM010000007.1:21174-23455 GCA_964490675.1 uncultured Oligoflexales bacterium | reverse complement strand
TGGAATTGTATTTAAAAACATCATGTTATGCAACTTATGGGTAAAAGTCAGAGCTAAAGCAAGAGGTTTTCGCCAACATTCTGATAAAGACCTCCAACAATCGTAATGCTCGCTGGCCACGCCGTCATTGTCATTCAGGCCATGTAATAACCGCATTTGTTGAAAGACCCTTTCGAGCAGATGAAAGATTAAAAAATTCATTTTGACCACACAGCCAAAGTGTATATGCTGTCTGTAACACTAATTTACAACGTGAAAACAGTTTTTTAAATGAGGGGTCTTGGATGAGGGCTTTCGGACTATCTGTGGCAATGTTGCTATTGCCGTCTATTTCTATGGCTAAGGAATTTATCGTTAAGTTGAAACCTGGTACTCATATAGAGATCATTGATCGTTTTGAAAACGACAAAAATTTCACTCATCTAAAGTTAAGCTTTGGACGCTTCTATCGTTTCGATCGCAACAAAGACACTCATAAAGCTATCTCAAACCTCATCGAAGAACATAAGAAGAGCATTGCTTACATCCAGGAGGTTAGACAGTACAGAGGATTGTTAAAAAACACCGTAGACCAAGCCTCTCCTGATCCTATTGAAGAGCACGTTGATGATCCTCTCATTAACAAGCAATGGGCATTAAACAACACTGGCACAAATTCAAGCAGAGGAAATGGAATTCCCGGTTTTGATATGAATATTGTTCCTGCATGGCAAATCACTAAAGGCAGTCAGGATATTAAAGTTGCGGTCATTGATTCAGGCATCAACTATCGTCACCCCGATCTGCGCGATAATATCTGGATCAATGAAAGCGAACAAAATGGCGAAGAGGGTGTTGACGATGACAACAATGGATACATCGATGATATTTATGGATACGACTTCGTAAATAACGATGCCGACCCTGATGATGATCACGGCCATGGTAGCCATTGCTCAGGCATTATTGGAGCATCACACAACCAGATTGGTATCGCGGGTATCAATGCGGAGGTAAAAATCATGGCGATCAAGTTCCTTGATAGCAGAATCAATGGCGACACCATTGGCGCTATTAAGTCTATTGATTACGCTATGAAAATGGGAGCCGATGTTATGTCCAACTCTTGGGGGGGAAATGTTATCGACCAAGCCCTTGAAGATGCGGTGGCGGCAGCTGTTTCAAAAGGGGTCATTTTTGTTGCAGCAGCAGGAAACTCGGGAAGCAACAATGACAATAACAACATGGTTCCCGCAAATTACGATAAAGTCATATCAGTCGCCTCCTATCGGGGACATGGATTCTTAGCATTTATTTCAAATTGGGGTCCGCAATCGGTCCATGCTGCTGCTCCCGGTGATGAAATTCTCTCAACTCATCTCAATGAATCGTATGTGAAGCTTTCGGGTACATCAATGGCATGCCCGCATGTTGCTGGATTGGCAGCTCTGTTACTTTCTCAAGAGCCAAACATCAGCCCTATTGATATGCGCAATCGCATCATGAGCTCTTCAGTTTACCACGAAAGCTGGGATGGAGTGATTGCCTCAAAGGGTCGCGTTGATGCTCACCGGTTTTTAACCATTGATAAGTAGTTTCGGATAAGACCTCATCGTAGACAACAAACACTTGCTTGGTCGGGTATCTCTTGAAAGACTCCCGACCCTCGTCCTCCGCTCCCGAAGGTATCAGCTCAGGGCTAAAGACTCGCAAGGAAAAACATGGTCATTTCTTATCTGAAACAAAAAACTGCTGTTGGCATCGTAGGTGATAGATAGCAACGGATAGAGCTGACGCTACATTAAGGGAATTTTTACCGCCAAAGACAGGGATCGATATCACTTCGTCACAGCTGGCTAGTAGATGAGCGGGTAGGCCGTAACGTTCATTACCAAACAGAAAAACTGCTGGCAAGGGTATGGTCGCATCAAAAAGAGACTTAGAGTCTTGGCAGGTTTCGAAAGCATAGACCTTAACACCTCTTTTTTTGAAGGTCTCAATGACGTCAGTGGTCTTTTGTTCGTAGGACCAATCGACAAATTCATCGCTTCCTAAGGCTGTTTTTTTGACTTTTTGGTCATTTGGCGTAGCGGTGTAGCCGGTTAAGGTCAAAGAGGCTACCCCTGCACAATCACAGCTTCTTAAGATCGCTCCAACATTATAAGCTGAACGCAAATTGTCTACGATGACGTGGAGAGGCATAAGTGATGCTTTGTTAACGTCCCTCTGATCGACTGCAGTAACCTTATAGTCATTGCCGTAAAGACTGTTGCCAAAACGTCTTTCGATGGGGACGAAAAAA
>CAZBDM010000007.1:3649-21164 GCA_964490675.1 uncultured Oligoflexales bacterium | reverse complement strand
GGAAGCTATGCAAATCGCAATCTTCTGACAACTTACCAGCGATTGCTGCTAAGCTTTGGTATTCTTCTAAAAGAGAGAGAGTGGTGAGGCACCTGATAAATTCCCTTAAGCTTTGTTTACGAGGTTCATTTTGGTGCCACTCTTTCTCAATTTTTTGTCCTAATTCGACTAAATAAGCCACCTTAAGAGGTGGCCTGAGCTTATCGAAAGATTTTGATAAATGAGACGAGCTCATGAGATTTTCATACCTGGCTTTGCCCCCGAGTCGGGACTTAGAAGAAAGAGATCTTTTCCACCTGGACCAGCAGCAACCACCATTCCTTCGGAAAGACCAAACTTCATCTTACGAGGCGCTAGATTTGCAACCATGACGACAAGACGACCTTTAAGTTCTTCGGGAGAGTATTTTGATTTGATGCCAGCGAAGACATTTTTCGTCTCATCACCAAGCGATAAAGTCAGCTGCAAAAGCTTATCGGCACCTTCCACATGTTTCGCCTCGACGACCTCAGCGACTCTTAAGTCGACTTTGGCAAAATCGTCGATGGTGATAAAACCGTCTTCTGTAGCTTCTTTCTTTTTCGCTATTTTAGCTTTCTTCTTTTTATCGGACTCTTGCTTGTTGCCACCGCCTAGGAGAGCTTTCGTTTCTTCAACAATCGCATCGACCTTTTTTGGATCAAGTCTTTCAAGGATGTGTTTAAATTCCTCGAGCTTGTGGTTTTCGATCGTCTTTTGAGCGTCATCCCACTGGTAGGGACTTTCACCGAAAAGTGCCTCCACCTTTGCCGTGTAACTGGGGATAATAGGTTTCAAATAAATCGCCATGATCCGAAAGAGGTTGAGCATCGTCGTTAAAATTTGACGGGTTTTGTCGACATCTGTTTTGATCAGCTTCCAAGGTTCATGATTGTCAAAATACTTATTGGCATCATCAGCAATCGCTCTTATTTCAAGCATCGCTTTCGAAAAGTTTCTTTCCTCGAAGTGCTTTGCAATTACTTCCGCTCTCTTCTGGGCTGAGTCGACAATTTTGCGGCCTTCCTCATCGAGAGTGCCCATCGTACCGTCTATTTTTTTGGAAAGCATCTGCGCTCCCCTTGATCCGACATTGGTGATTTTTCCGATGAGGTCAGAGTTGACACGGCTGACGAAGTCTTGGAAGTTCATATCCATATCTGCGATCGAGCTGTTAAGCTTACAAGCGAAGTAGTAACGTAGGTATGTCGGATCGAGATGGTTGAGATAGGTACGTGCGTTAATGAAGGTACCGCGAGATTTAGACATCTTCTCACCATTAACCGTTAGGAAGCCATGTACAAACACCTCATTGGGGGTGTTCCAGCCAGCGTTTTTGAGCATTGCCGGCCAGAACAAAATATGGAAATAAATGATGTCTTTACCGATATTGTGGTAAATCTCAACATCGTCGTTTTTCCAGTAGTCCTCAAGTTTTTTGCCGTTTTTTTCGCACCACTCTTTAAGAGTCCCCATATATCCAATGGGAGCATCGACCCAAACGTAAAAGTACTTTTTATCAGAGCCAGGAATTTCAAAACCGAAGTAGGGTTCGTCCCTTGAAATACACCAATCCCTGAGAGGTTCGTCAAACCACTCGTTCAACTTGTGGACGACATCCTTGTGAGTATGGTCTTTAATCCATGGCTGTAAAAACTCTCGAAAATGATCGAGTTGGAAATAAAAATGTTGCGATTCTCTCGGTTCAGGTTTGTTGCCACACACCGCACATTTCGGATCGACCAGGTCTAAAGGATCATAGGTCGCACTGCATCGTTCGCATTGATCGCCATATTGTTCTTCAGCGCCGCATTTAGGGCAGGTTCCTTTAATAAATCGATCTGGTAGAAACATCTTGTCATGCAGACAATAAGCTTGGCTTAAGGTCTTGGTCTCAATATGACCGTTATCTTTCATCGCCTGATAAATACTGTTACACATAGCGCGGTTATGCTCGGTATTGGTAGACGAGTAGTAATCATAATGAACACCGAAGTCTTCAAAGTCAGCAACGTGCTTGGCATGCGCCTCGGCGATTAACTCTTCTGGTGTGATACCGCGTTTACGTGCTTCCATCATAATGGGGGTGCCGTGAGTATCGTCTGCGCAGATTGCTAAGCATTCGTGCCCCCGCATCTTTTGAAAACGGCTCCAAAAGTCTGTGAGGAAATGCTCTACCATGTGTCCGACGTGAATATCACCGTTGGCGTAGGGGAGAGCGGACGTTATGACAATGCTTCTTTTTTCTGGCATTAAGTGGCATCCTTTACGAGTTGATTGAGTAAACGACTTGTTTTTGCTAAAAATGGCGTGCTTTGCCTATGCAAGCCCTCACTTTATGGAGTAGCCTACCATCGAATACCTGCTTTTCGTCAAGGACACAATCCCAGAAAACTTAAAAGAATTTGGACCATTTAGGCGACATGGGCGCCTGCAATGTGCTGAATTAAACATCACATCCAAAGAAGTAAGAACTTCGCTGGCAGACACACTTAAAGAGGCTTCCGAAGGTGGCAGCAGTGTGGGACTGCGGCCACGAGACTTTACTGCAAAGGCTTTGTTTTTTGACATGGACTCGACTGTTATCGGTCAGGAGTCGATCGTAGAGCTCGCGCGAGCTTGTGGTAAGAGCCATGAAGTATCTGAAATTACAGAAAAAGCTATGGCGGGAGAGCTTGATTTCGAAGAGGCCCTCAGGCAAAGAGTAGGGGTTCTTGAGAATCTTCCCGAATCGATCATCGACTCAGCCCTCGATAATCTGACCATCAATGCTGGTATGTTTGATCTTTCAGAAGCTTGCCACAAACGAAAAATCCCATGTTTTCTCATTTCCGGAGGCTTCGAACCACTCGCAGGTCCGATCGCCAAAAAGCTTGGTTTTAGCGGCTACAAAGCTAACAATCTCGCCATTAAAGACGGGAAGCTAACGGGTAAGCTTATCGGTGACCTCGTCGACCGCAAGATGAAGGCTATTTGGGTGGAGGCGACTCTAGATAAATTCTCTATTAAAGCTGAAAATGCCGTCGCGATAGGTGATGGTGCGAACGATCTCGACATGATGGATCTCTGCGGCATAAGCATCGGTTATAAGCCAAAGCCGATCCTCTATCGCCACTGCGATGCTCTCATCATCTGTGACGATCACAGATTTACGATTGATTTTCTCTTCTAAGCGATCCTGAAAAATTTTCTACTTAGACTTTCTATAAGGTTTGCATGACTGCGATCTTTCGACAGAAAAAGACTATTAAGACATCGATATGATTGACTATTTTATGGTCCTTATTTTGCTCGCAAAAGGCCTACCAGGACGATCTGGAGGTCTTTCGGAGGTTCGCTATGCTTAGAACAATCATTTCGATGCTTTATCTCTTATTGTCATCTTCACTTTACGTAGGTTGCCATAGCCCAGCAGTTGAAGCGCAGCTCAACGCTACCGATCAACAAGGCTCTGAACTTCAGGATACCGTCGACAACGACTGTCAAATTGAAAACTTTATCAATCTTGCCAATATGATCGCTGACGACAGCGAGGACGTTGATAAAGCTGTCGTTGATGCTGGTCTTGCGGCTTTTCAAACGGTCTGCAATAGCTATTCAGATGAAAAACACCTGGCATATTTAAGAGGCCTTAAGACCCAGACTTGACTGAGGAAAATGCTCTTCTCTATTTAGCTCAAGCTCAAGACTTGCTTGAAACTTTTCAAACGATCGGCAGAGTCCACGATCTTTCTTCAAGTCCAAAACGTTTATTCACCGATATGCTCCATGAACTTTTGGCGGCAGAAACTCTTCGCGAAACCAGCGATGCCATCCGCGACGAGTTGCAAAACATTAGAAGCTTAGCGATTGCAACAAAATACGATGCCATTGATCCAATCGATCACATCAAAAGGGAAAGAAACCGCGTCTCGACACTAAAGAGCTTATCACCACAGAGTCCTTATTTTGATACTCAAGAGGCTGACAAACTCGCCGAGGCAGTGGGCGGGATCTGGCTGCAGGTCCTTGAGATCGGTCGTAATCTCGAAAAAGTATACGACCTCTACCTCGAAGAGATCTCTGTTCGATAATTGATGAAGTTATTTAAGACCTTAGCAGACATGCTGACTGAGTGAATTTGCTGGAAGAGATTTACAGGATCTTTATCGACTTAATTAAAAAAAAGTATATAAGCGGAGTCGGTAGAATGCTCATTCTACTTTCCCTGATGCAGGTTCAATTTTCTCTCAAGGCCAGATAGGTTCATGACCACCTTTCAGATTGCAATCTTTAGCAGTTTCATAGCGCTCCTAACAGGATGCGGTGCAGACCAAAAAGACGAGCAGTATTCAGATGTGAAGACTAAGAAGTCTTCGGAATATAGTTGTTACGATGTCGAAGTCTGGCCATCGTCCGTTGGAGGCTTTATCGGTCTTGCAGCAAGGACGCAATGTTCCACCTATCTTCAAGAGACTTATGAAGCAACGATGATTTCCATCGGCGTCACCAGTAAGTCCGGCTATCAGATTTGGCAGCTACGATCTTCACTGCAAGCGCACGAAGTGGCCGCTGAAATCACCGGCCTAAAATGTTTTAAAAAAATTAAAAAAATTCCCTGTTCTGATTTATAAGTCATTTGCTTTTGCGACGGCCGCTTGACCAATTTTAGAGCCAATTTTACGAGCCGGTAGATCGTCGTAGGAAGCATGGATGCCCCCGTAGACTCGCGATACGCCGCTTTGATCAGAAGCATCAAAATAGGTTGCCCACTGGAAGTCAAAGGGCTTGGCGTTTTGATTTCCTTCAAATTCAAGCTGTGGCGCTCTATAGGTCCCTAGACCACCGGGAAAGAACTTACTACCTGTCACCGCAGCTAAAACCTCTGCAGCAGCTCGACTAAAGGTACTATGTCCTGAGACAAACCCAGGAAACGGGGGCGTCACAAAAGAAGTCTTCTGGTAGGTGGTCCAGTTCTCTGCCGGCATCCAGCCTGTGCCTCCAATCGCATTTCTTGCAAACACTTCCCGGCGCTTTAATTCTTGTGGAGACAAGACGGGTAACAGCTTGCGGCTTTCGTCAGCCGTGTCATAAGTAGAGTGCCCAAGCCAGGACTTGATCCAAAGTTTATCCTGCGAGAAGACGGCGTAGCAAATAGCGCTTGAATCACCGACCTCGATTTGAAAGTTCACTTCCACCCCTTTTTTAATAAGGTTTGAGATCGTTTTGAGGCCGCCATTCATAAACACCGGCTGGTCTGGTTTAAGAATAGTTTCGTTGCAACTGTTGAGATCTTCGACACTGGTCAACTGAATACGGTAGTCAGTCCTCTCAAATTTAAGCAGTCCGTCACCTATCTCAACGAGTCTTTCAGCAAAGTCGCGATCTTCTTCTGCCATTGCTGCAAATTTACGAATGACGGTGATCGGGCGTCCGCCTTGAAAAGCTCCTTTAATCCCCCAAGCAACGACGGCTGCGTCGTGAAGTGCACCGTTAAGAGTAAGGTAGAGTTTGGTTTCATAGCTAACACGGTCAAGCACCTCTCCTTTCCCTTGCCACTTAAAAGGAATCTCATGGAGAATCATTTGGTCCATGGTGTAATTGGCAAGTGTGTTCCAGTGGCCGGGCGGTGTTTCTGACTTTGGACCGTCAGCCCAGAATTCAGCAATGCTTCTGTAGAAGTCGGCAGCTTTAACAAAGTAAGGTTGGTAATTGTAAGTCCTACCTGTAGCATTGTCGCGCACCTGCCTGCCGTATCCTTGCCCATCATTACTGCCAAGACTATGGTTGCCCCAATGAACGGGGGAGATATCAATGAGATTTGCGCCTTTATTGTCGTCTTCAATAACGACCCAATCGGGTTCTGTCCCCCAAGAAACGTCATAACGACCGTTAGCAATCGGATTGTGCCACAAAGATGCTTCTGCAACTTTTAGATTCTCTCTGATAAACCTCTCACCGTCTTTTTCGAGCGTAAGAAGACTACCACTTGGATTGAAGTAAATCTTTTCGTCTTCGTCGTAGTGATCTGACAAATCAGAAAAGGTCGGCAAACGCCCCCAATGCAGGGTGAGAGGGCTTTGAGTGTAATCGAGATCATTGCCGTTTTGATCAAGAGAGCCAGGGACGTAGAGAGGATTCCAGTGGTTGATATTGAGTTTACTTGAGAAGAATTCTGCTCCTTCAAACCAGTCGGAATAGGGGAAGTTTGACTCATCGACTTTTTGCGCGGGAGGACTCATAATCCCAGAAAGATTGATGTGCATGGCTGGATTTTCATTAACAAGTCTTAAATCAGCCTCAGGGTCGTAGTTACTCACTTCCCGTGAACCATCGTCAAGATGATGTGCTAAGCTTTGATCAGCAAATCGCTTAGCCAATGCACGAGACTTTGGGTAGCGATCGTGGTCGAGATTTACAAGCTTGAGAAACCATTCAAGCACAAGGGCAATATCGCTTTTTTCTAGTTCGGGCTCTCCCGTGTCAAGATCAATCGGCACCTCGTTACCAGGTTCGTTTTTATAGCGCTGTTTGAGAAACTCATAGGCAGCGTAGGCCATTGTGTTAAGCATATTGACTTCAGAAAGCCTGATATCGGGGGTCATACGGACAAAAAGAGCGCGATCTTGTTGGCTTTTAAAAGCCATTTGGATATCCCACAACATTGCCGACAAGTGGTAAAGATTACGAGCAGTCACTGTCGGCCGTGCCAAAGAGAGGCGAACAAGTGCCAAAGCGGTCTCATTAATCATACGCGGCATCGTCTGATGGCTTTGGAAAAAGGGCTCTGGGCAGCCTTTCGAAAAGGCGAATTTTTCGCCACCGTCCACGGGAGACGCAAGCGACCAGTCGTCTTTGACAAGGCTCTTAAAGTCGTAGGGAATGAGATGGGTGTATTGTTTTGTTCCCCTGATGTTAAATCTATTCTCATCGTTCAACGTTAAGTAATAGCGAAAGCCCTGCCTTTGAAAGGCGTCAGGGTCCTCAGCGGCATTTTTAAGACTAAAGCTACCGTAGCGTCCATCCTCGTCTAACAGGAAGCATTGGCTTTCAGAAAACCCTGCAAGAAAGTATCCCGAGTCACAAAAACCTTCACCATCGAGAGTGAGAGATTCTCCTTCCCGCTTAATTTCAAAACTAAGCTTGAAGGGGAAATAATAGTTGCGCTCGCCAAGGTCCTCTCTTTTATACTCGTGGGAAGCATCGACGGAAAAGATGATCCTTCTCACCTCTTGTGATTTATGGCGTTCTAAATGGTCCCTACTGTAGTCCCTGAGCATACAAGCTCCGAACAAGTTCTGGCCATATCCGAATAGTAAGACTGATAAGACGACTAAAATACTCGAAAGGATTTTCATTTTCGCAAAATTCATCAAAGTTTTCCGCATTTATGATCATTTAAAAGCTTCTGAATAAGAGCTTCTTAAGCGACAACGATGAATTTTGCAATACTTTGATGATCGAGAAAAAAAGAGGTCCCTAAAAGGAAGTGATGCTTAGCCAGGAAACCTTCGATCAAGGTGTACATAGCCACCATCGACAAAAACGATCTGACCGGTGGTGTGACTTGAACGTTCACTGAGAAGAAAGAGAGTTGTATCTGCGATTTCTTGACAGCTTGTAAAGCGTCTTTCAAAAGGAATCCGGGAGGCGATTTTTTGTTTTTCCGAGACACCTAATCCAGAGGCTTCGAGCCATTCCGTGTACATTGGTGTTAAGACCTCTGATGGGACGACACAGTTGACTCTAATACCGTCTTTGGCCAGATCGAGAGCCCACTCCCTGGTCAATGCGTTAATTGCGCCTTTAGACGCCGCATAGCCAGAGGTTCCGCCTTGACCGGTAAGACTTACTTTCGAGCTAATATTGATCACAGCTCCCCTCGACTTCTTTAAGTAATCGAGGCAGTGATGCAGCATCCCGAAGTAGTGTAAAAGATTCTTTTGCAGAGATTTCTCAAAGGCCTTCAGGCCATCACTTATACCGATGGCGTCGTTGATGCCGGCATTGTTAACAAGGCCGTTGATTGTTCCCCACTTTTGGATAACAAAAGCAACACAACTTTTAATATCTTGCTCCTTCTCGAGATCACATTTTAAATAGACAAGCTGTTCTTGCGAGAGATCGATATCGCAAGGGGTGTTACGGTCAAGAAGACAGACTCTTGCTCCCTCAGACAAAGCTCCCTTAACAATGGCAAGACCGATCCCTTGAGCTCCGCCGGTAACGATGAACACTTTATCTTTGAGCACTAAATCCATCTGCACACCTTTAAAAATCTTATGCAATCGCAATATTTTTTTGTAGGAGGTCAAGAACCTCCTCATAAGTGATCTGCTCTTTTGTCCTACGAGCGACCACATGTCCTTGTCTCATCAGAACAAAGGAATCTGCAATTTCGTAAGCATCGTGAATATTGTGTGACACGAAAATAACCGCTACACCTTGTGAGCGAAGCTTTTCAATAAAGCTAAGGACCTTTTTGATGCCACTGATGGCGAGAGCTGTCGTTGGTTCGTCTAAAATAACAAGCGGAGCTTTAAAATACATCGCACGTGCGATCGCAATCCCTTGCAGTTCTCCTCCGGAGCAAAACCGCACCTCTTGGTCGGGCGAATCTATATGGAGGTCAAGCGTTTCTGACAGCTTTGCAGCTTCAAGACGCATTTTTTTTCGATCAATCATTGAGAGGGGGCCTAATCTTTTGAGCGGCTCTCGGTTTAAAAATATATTTTCTGCAACACTTAGATCTGGTGCGACCGCACGGTCTTGATAAACCGTTTCAATCCCCAACTTTCTTGCATGGTTGACCGACTTCAAATCAATTTTAGAACCATCAAAATAGATCTCTCCACGCGACGGCTTAAAGACTCCAGAGAGAATTTTAATGATCGTCGACTTACCAGCACCATTATCACCGAGGAAAGCCAATACTTGCCCTCGGTAGACGTCCATATCGACACCTTTTACAGCATGGACGTGCCCGAAGTATTTGTGCACATTTCTAAGCTTCAAAAGAGGCTCTCTTTGATTCTGTGGATCTTCGTTTTGGGTCATTTTCCAATTCGCTTCATATTCAAAAAAATCAAACTTCTTTGGGCTGTACTAGCTTATCCCGCATCGAGAACTTAACGCGGTTTATCATCACAGCAGCAAGAAGAATCAGTCCGTTAAAGAACCCTCTCAATGAAGGATCCATATCAATCATCGTTGTTCCCGCCTGGATCACACCCATCAGTAAGATACCGCCAAGTGCGCCCATGATGGTCCCGCGTCCACCATTTAAATCGACTCCACCAATAATCGCTCCCGCGAATGCAAGAAACAGCGTGTCTCCTTCGGCAATTGTGCTGGGGATAGATCTAAGATACCCGATGTAAAGAATAGCAGCCCCTCCAGCGAGAAGACCTGATAAAGTGAAGACAGCAAGGTTAATCTTTTTGTAGCTAATACCAAGCATTTGAGCGGCATCGCTATTGCTGCCCATAGCACGAATGGCGCTACCCAACTTTGTATATTTGAGAACGACGTGGAGAACAACGGCTGTAGCGATCAGGATATAAACCGCGATATGTATGCCAAACAACTGATCTCCACCAGGAACTGTTAAGCTTTTAGGGATTTTTGTAACTGCGCCTTTACGCACGTAATAAGTCAACCAATCAAACATTAAATAGGTCGATAAGGTGACAAGGAAGGCGTTAATCCGCATCCAGCCAATAAAAAATCCGTTGATTGCTCCCAGACTTGCGCTCACAGCGAGAATCATGAGCAAGAGAAGCCAACCAGGGGCTTCGGGAGCGAGACTTACCATTCCCGCCCCAACCAGCATGGCTGATAGACCTGCATTTTGCGAGATTGATAAGTCAAGATTACCCGAAATCAAGGCAAGTACTTGCGCAAAGACAAGAAGGCCAAGAGGGGCTGCAACGTAAAGGATGAACTTAATATTCAGTAATGAAGAATAACCTTCAACAAAAGCAGAAAAACCAATGAACACGAAACCCACCAACACCCAGATGAGATGGTCAATCAGAAAGATCTGAAAACGTCTCCCTAGATCACTACTGGACTCTAGGGAGGCACGAACCTTGCTCACAGGCGTTTGGGAGGAGTTATTGTTTTTTGACCGTTTCTCCATCATTTTTCGATTACGACCGTCCTGGTAACTTTACATTTGCCCAAAGATAGCCACTATCTGCATTTTCGCGTGTCACAAGAATCGCATTGGTTTGTAGCCAAGGGTGACCGTTAGGACCTTTAACCACTTTGGCTGGCGCCCAAGCGGACGAGTTATTCCACATTTCAACACCTGCATGCTTAACACCAGTCGAAAGGGTAATATCTTTGGCTGTTACCGTGTCACCGACTTTTGGCAGACCAACATCACCTTTCTTGAGATATTCAAGCAAGTAGTGAGCGGCAATCGGGTTGTAAAACGCTGCAGGTTGATCGAGCGCAACATTGATCTGTCCTTTTTTTATCTTGTCGATAACAGAAGGGGTCGCATCGACTGTTGCGACGAAAATCTTTGTGGGATCGATCGAAAGACTCTTCATCGCTTCAACGGCCCCTATCGCCATCGGTCCGTTGGCAGAGAATACTGCATGAAACGTCTTGCCTTTTCTAAGAACAGCTTCGGTGGCGCGTTTTGCTGGCTCCTCTTGGAAATCACCGACAACTTTAACGATTTTTACTTTTGGGTATTTCTTTAACACCTCCTTAAATCCAAGACTGCGATCTCGAGCGGAAGCCCCTCCTAAAGGTCCTTGGATCTCTAAAATCTGTCCAGAGACTTCTCCGATGGGTTTAACGTTGTTGCGCAAATGATCGATGATCTGTTGACCGAGAAGCTCACCTGCCCTAACACCAGAGAACCCGACATAAAGCTTTACACCGGGATGATTAATATCAGCATCAGCAGTGATCACGGGAACGCCCTTTTCAGCGGCCATATCGACGATAGGAGCTGCTGCATCGGCATCTTGCGCCGCAACAACAAGTCCGTCTACACCACTGTTGAGCATTTGGCGGCATTGCGTCAGCTGCAGGGCAGGATCCGCTTTAGCGTGATTTGTGATTGCTTTGTGGCCCTTATCTGTCACCCACCAGGCGAAGCTTTGCTCAAACAGTGCTTCCCAAGTGTTGTTAACGATTTTTACTGACAAGCCGAGCTTGTAGGTCTTACTCGGGTCTTTTTCTTCGCTAGGTTTTTTTGCTTCAGCAGCTGTAGCCGCTACGAATAGAGCTAAGAATGCTGCCGCACCTAATTTCAAAAGCTTGTGATCTCTCATGAACTCTCCTAAATCTCGAGTTAATCAACGTGTTGCCTCAGGTGACCACGATCTACCTGATTGGAGTCCTGCGTTACAAGATTGACACCAAAACATTTCTATATTATTCCAGTAGCTTACAAGATACTTTCTGTCTAATTTCTATCTTTCTGGCTGACGCTTGGACAAATGCATGGGACCCCTAGCGGATTATTTAAGACCCGCAAGCCCTCATATCTCCACAACAATCTAGAAAGACTAAGAAAACGAATCCAAAACACCGATAAACGGCAAAGATTCTGACAGTAAGATTGAAAATAAAAGAGATCTAGGGAACAACGATGCACTACGTCAACGCATTTTCGACTCTCAACAAAAGACGCTCACAAGGTCTATTTCTGATTTTGGTTATTACGTTAGCGTTATCCGCTTGCGATAAGTTTGGTCCTTCTCAGTCGCAAAAAGCTTACGATAAAGAACAGGAAAAAAACCAACAAGAAGCCAACGCCTCTGCTGAACCCACAGCACAGTCAGAAGACGGTGAACAAAACGGAGACGATTCCGATGGTGCAGCAGGCAACAGCGGTGATCAATCCGGTGACGACCAGATAGACGATGACCTAAAAAATGATGATCAAAAGGATAAAGACCTATCCGATAAAGACAAGACACCTCAGTTGGTCTTTTCTCTTGTCGAGACGAACTATCTTGGAAACGACAAACCAGGTAGCCAAAAGTACGTCAATGCTGACTTTTGCAGCTTCAATGGTTTTTTTTAATGAAGGACCGGGTGACGCCAGTGCAAACGAAAACGCAATTAGCTGCTCAGTCGATAAGGTCGCTGATGGCCGCTGGGAAATCCGCCGGTCTGGCACTAGCGACGCTAAGCGTTGCATGTACTCATGCTTCAACTTGACCTACACAAACGGCGATCAATCAGAAAAAGCGATTTCAGCAATAAGCTTGGATCTTATCGAAGACGAGCAAGAAAAAGTCGTCAAGGATCACTCGGCCCACTTCTGTTCCAATAATGGCTGGAGCACGTATAATGGGGCAAGCGGCGATATAGACCTACCCAACGAAAACGGTGGCCACTGTTCAGTTTCTTTAGAAAATATCAAAAATGGCCCCAATGCAGAATCAGACTGGCAAGTATCCTTCGACGGCAAGTCTACTGATATGTGGTGCCGCACCTCTTGTCTCGATCTCGATAAAAAAGTCGGTTACAGCGTTGAAACCGGCTACCTTGGCTACGACCAGGAGCAGGATAAAGACACGGTCTTGACGAAAGACATCGAAGAAAAAGACTTTTGCACAATCAGTGGTATTGCTGCTTGGGGAGGAGCCTCTAATGAGGCCAACGAAAATGCTAACTCCTGCTTCGCTGAATCTCTCGGGGACAGAAAGTGGAAGATCTCTCATAAAGCAGCCAAAGCGACGATGTCTTGTCGTTATACTTGTCTGAATTTTTACTTAAAGTAGGCCTTCAGATGAGTCACCAAGGTCAGACGGTTCACAGCAAGTTTAAACAGGTGTCTCAATTGATGCAATGAATTGCAAAAAGCCCCCCAGACCCTAAAGTTTTGTTTTTACATCTATAAAAAGCTATTTTTGAGCTTATTTTCTTAAGCTTTTCGGCTTGCTGCCGAATAGTGGTCTACAATTGGATAACGGGTTGGGCAGTGCTTGTAGGTTTTTTGCGCGAGCGGTTAACTGCGGCGCTTAGTCCAGAAGACGACGGGCAAAGGCGAGGCCTTCCTCTTTGCTCTTCCATTGACCGTTGCGAAAGCTACGTTGTAGTGCCTCCATCATCTCTCCTACGCGAGGTCCAGGGGCAAGTGACAACGCTTCCATTAGAACCTTGCCGGTGACCGGCATGGCAGTCCTTCTCAAGTGACCCTCGCCTTCTTCAAGAATCCTAAACTGCTTCAAAACTTCGAGCGACTGATTCATTTTCTGACCCTTCAATCGGCCAGCTAATAGACTCCAAAAAGGTAGATAAAATCCTAAAAAAGTCTCATGACCAGCATGCTTCTCAACATGATCAATAAAAGCAAAACGATCAGCGCGCTCACTGGCGCATCGCAGCAGCTCGTCATACCCAAACACAGCAACTTCCAGCTTACGGCTTTGTTCGTTGGAAAGACGCATACGCAAGCTAAAAGCTTCGAGTGCAGGCTTGTCAAGTATGCCGTGCCCTTCATCAAGGAAAAGCATCGCTAGACGCGCTACTGCCCGGAATTTAACAGGTAAAGATTGACAATCATCGAGTTGGCCAAAGGATCCGCTGAGCTTGCCTTTGATCTCGGGAAGAATCTGCTCGAGAACCCCAGTCTGATGCATAGCTTTGAGAGAACGCTCTACCCGGTCGCTTTTAAACATACCGATCACTTCGTTGGTAATACGTTCTTGACTAATACGATCAAGCCCTTCCTTCTTCTCGGCAATAGCAGAAAGCACCGCCTCGTCCGTCTTCAAGTTAAAGCGTGCTTTAAAGCGGAAAAATCGCAAAATTCTCAGAAAGTCTTCTTCTATCCGTTTTTTCGGATCACCGACAAAATAGAGCAATTTTTCTTGAAGGTGCTTCTGACCTCCAAAAAAGTCGTAGATCTGACCATGACGATCTTCAAACATGGCATTGATGGTAAAATCTCGGCGTGCGGCATCTTCTTCGAAGGACTTGCCAAAATGCACCACCGCCCGTCTCCCATCTGTTTCGATATCGTCTCTTAAAGTGGTTATCTCGACAGGTCCTGTCGGCAGAACGAGCGTCACCGTGCCATGCTCTATACCTGTCGGGATCACCCGGTATTCATCGGACGTGAAGATCGTGGTGACTTCTTCTGGAAGAGCGGTGGTCGCTACATCAAAGTCTTTTGGCTCTATAGCAAGAAGACGATCACGCACGCAGCCGCCTGCCATTCGTGCTTCGTACCCATGCTCTTCAAGCACAGCAAGTGCATCTTTAACTGCTTTTAGTCGGCGCTGTTCTAGATTCATAGTCGCTTTCTAAGAGGATTGTCAGCGATCAAGCCCCACCCTTTAATAAAACTACACATATAAACACAAAAACCCCAGCAAAAACTGGGGTTTTTAAATGAAAGAGTGAGAGCCGATCAAAAGAAGGGAAGACCTTCCGATTCTCGTTCGTCAAATTCAAATGGGTCTTCTTTACAATCAAAATAACGGGAGTAATCAATTTCTCTAGAGGGATTTGGATCGTTCTTCAATTTGGAGATCGTTGCCCTTATATTATCTGCATACCCAGCAATATCGTGATCACCGACCTTTGCACCTAAAAATTCTTTTAAACATGATATGAGTGAGGTAGAACCCCAATCTTTTTCAAGCTCTGCACAAATACGACCAACCTCGTTATTATAAAACGGACTCATTCGTCCATTCAAATCGGCGGAATGGTGAAAGTCCTTATTGGGATCAAAGTAAGCGAGGGATCCGACATGGTTGAAATGAATCTTTGGAACGCGCGTCACTACGTCTGCGCGGTTTCTAAAACGAACCACCTTGAGCTTGTAATGGTCGGATGCTTTTTGAAACTCACTACGGTACTGAGCATTGCCGACACGCGGTGACCCAAAGGTATAAAGCCCTCTAAGGAGCCAGTTCTTGTTAATCCCAGAGTCGTTGCCGTACTGCGCTTTAGCATCGATGGCCTTTAACATATAGGAAGTCTGCAGAGTGGCAAGCGCTGCCCCTAGGCTGTGGCCGGTGATCCAGACATGCTTTCTATACTTTTTTCCGTCGTTGCCCGCTGCTCGATCTTCTGAGGTCGGCTTGCGGTAACTGTTACCGTCTCTAACAAGTCGGATTCTTTGCGTCTTTTGTAGCTTTGACCAAAGAAATTCAGGAGCAACCGTTTCATGAGCTCCGTTAAATCCACGATGCACCCTTCCCCATTGCCTATCTGTTTCGAAGCCTTCAAGGTTTTCCGGTTCAAAGTTTTCTTTAAGAGCCATAAGATCGACGAGAATGTCTTTTATTCGATCGGGCTCTGTCCCCCTGAAGGAAATGATAATTAACGGAAGGCTTTGGTGCTCAGCCCAAAGGACCTGCGTTGACCCCTCTTTGAACGCTGCCGGTTTGTCGCTGCGGATCCAACGATCTTTTGGAAGTTTGAACTTACCACCGCTGAAGAACTGAATCTTTGAGCTGGAGTTAGGCAGTTGCACAAGGTTGACAAGCAGTGAGGCAGCATTTCTGACGTAATAAGTATCTGAGAACTGCTGACGATCGTCAAATTTTTTGCTCTCCATAGCTTCGAGCTCAGCCCAATACATGTTTTGTGCCTCTTCAAAATCTCCTTGTAGAGACAGAAGTGCTTTTTTGAAATAGATTGCCATGCCTTTGGGCTCACCATCATTTGCTAGAGAAAATCTTTCTTTTAGTTGCACCAGTTCCGCATCAACATGCGTCTCGTAGCTCGAGAGTTCGTCAGGAGTAAGCGTTTCAGGCAGCTTGGCTTCTTCTCCGAGGCGTTTTTGCTTGATCCTCTCCCTGATAAAAACCCATTCTGCCTCAGTGAGCGGCCGGGTGTACTCCATCTTTTTTTGCCTGACTTCCAATTCGATGGTTTCGTCCGTATCATCGGCACTTCTTTCTGTGCGAATTTTAAGCCGGTCGATGACTTGTAAAAGGCCTTTACCAAGTTTGCCACGTGAGTTTTCAGAAAGAGCCTCAGCCTCTCGAAGAAGGTCGAGATCGTACCAGCGGTCTTCCCATCTTTCCCCTTCTCCTGGCTTTCCAAAACCGAGGGACGCTAGCCAAGGTCCAAGGACACCAAAATGAGCATACTCGTTAGCTGCAAACGCCGCCATCCAGTAGGCGTTGTATGCGTTGAACTCATTTTCTGATGAACAAAAGGAATCCTCAAACGACATACCGAGATCTTTGCTGTCAACGACAAGCCACTTTCTCGACGCGTCTAGGGATGATTCAGGACTTTCATAATCTTTGTTGCAACTGCCTGTGACAATAAGCGCCAAACCGAGAACTGACGCTGGCCATAGTCTTTTAAATACCTTCAAGAGAGCCTCCTCCTCAAATTGATGCCGTTTGGATCAATCTTTATGTTTTGATGTGAGGCGGTTTTATTGATTGGCAAGATGATTTGCAATGTCAAAATTAATGAACTCAGAATTTAGTGATTTTGCATAATTTGTTTTTATTGATGCGTTATTTTGAACTGGAATTAAATAATAATACAACACTTTTAACCACAATATCGGATAGCTAGAAAATGCCCACTCTAAGCGCTTTTCAAGCCACTTCCTATGCCTAGGTATTCCCCCGCTTATTTGTTTGAAAATCAGACACAATTTTTGCCGGCTGAGATGTGAAAGCAGGTTCAGCTTGTTTCAATTGTTTACTAAGTACGCAAAGTGCTCATTTGAAACACACCACCCACCACTTTTGTTGTTGTTGTGTAATGCAAAGCCAACACCGGCACATTTGTTGTGGTTGCTGTGTAAGGAATAGCTAAATTTAGGCCTATTTTTTAGATTTTCACCAAAAGACGCCTCCAGCGTTCAAAAAACACCTGTATTTTGAACATTTTTTCAAACAACAATTTGACTAATGATTTCAGTGTGTTATATTAAAAAGAGGGGGTTTCTTGAACACTTCAAAGCCCTGTCGGGCAAGGCTTTCAATCACCATGTGTAATAAACAGACAAGTCATCAAAGCCTGCATATAAAATAAACAAAAAGACCAAGCAGGGGAGAAAGATTAAAATGAAAAGTGTAGCTGTCTATTATCGCGTCTCAACGGACAAACAAGACCTCGCCAGTCAGAAAAATGCTGTTGAAAAATGGATCAGTGATTTACCTGCTGAAAAAAGACCCAAAAAGACCAAGGTATTCGTCGACGAAGGCATTTCTGGCAAGACGATCAACCGCCCTGGTTTCCAAGACATGCTGGAAGTCGCCTACGCCAAAAAAATCGATACGATTATCTGTTACAAACTCGACCGTTTTAGCCGCCACGCAACAACAGCGATCAGACTGCTGCTTAACCTTGACGAAGTAGGGGTCGCCTTTATCTCTGTCACCCAGCCCGTACTCAACTTAGGCCATGAAAACCCTTTCAGACGCACCATGCTGGCCGCGTTCGCAGAAATCGCTGAAATTGAGCGCGAAACCATTGTCGCAAGGGTCAAGGCAGGGCTTGAGGCCGCAAGGAAGAGAGGGGTAAGGCTAGGGGCTCCTAAAAAGATCAGTTCAGAAAT
>CAZBDM010000007.1:3362-3639 GCA_964490675.1 uncultured Oligoflexales bacterium | reverse complement strand
CCCAAGCAATGAGACAAGATGGATTTTCGATAAGAAAGATCGCTTGTGAACTCGGTGTCAGCGTAGGATCAGTGTCGACCATGTTAAAAAATGCACAAAAAGACCAAGCCGTCCGTTAAGGTGAAAACAAAAAAGGCGAGGATCACCCCTCGCCTCCTTTTTAATCAAATCGAACTGATTAACCTTTTTCGCCAAGATCGATGAGACATGCTCCAATCGATTTTTCGTGCCCGGAGACGCCTAGAACGCTAGCGAAGTCTTGTCTGACCCAGACAGG
>CAZBDM010000007.1:0-3352 GCA_964490675.1 uncultured Oligoflexales bacterium | reverse complement strand
GCCGCCGTTATCAGTTGTATCGTTATGTCTGATACGATACCAAATTTCGCCTTTGTCGTTTTTCTGATAGCCATCTGCCATGTACCAAAACTTTTTGTTTTTTTCCTTGTAATTGTCTTCGGTTGGCTTTTCACCATACTTAAAAGTACCGGCCTTATTACTTGGGTTCTCATTTACGAAAGGATCTTTTCTTATGTTTAGGTTACAGGTCGTAATGATCGCTTTTTTGCCGTTGAATGAAGTAAAGTCTCCAGATGACGTTACGTCATCTGTACCGTCGCCGCTATTTTCTGTCCCGACCGCTTGAGCTATTTCGACACGATTGACTTCCAGATTTCGCCCAGACAGGTCAGCGTAAGCGAGGTAAGTGAGTTTTAAATCCTTGGGATCCTTTCCGGTCGGAACAAGCTTTACTTCATTAAGACCATCGTCCGTACAAACCGTATCGCCGATACAGGCATTTTGCTTGGAAAGTGCTAGAGTCAGGCTTTTCGTCACGTCACCTTCCGCCAGCGCGAAAACTTCACCACCCTCATTATCTTCGAAGACTCCGCCTTTATTTTCCTTTTGTTGATCATTTTCTGGTTTGAACTCTAATTCCTTAATTGTGAGCTTTGCCGCATACACAGAGCCATTGTAGCGTTGCTTAATTTCGGTCACCATAAATTCGACTTTTTTGATTGTTACGTCATTGTCGTCCTTCATGTCCGCAGTACCTTCAAAGCGGTATGTAGACGTGAAATCGTTGGGACCTGCGCTCGCATCCAAGGAAGCCGCGCCGCTGTCTGTATCTCCACTGTTACACGATGCAAAAGCGAGACTCATAAGAAAAATGGGTATAATCAATCTGATCGGAGGCATGTGTGGTTCCTCTGAAGTTTGTTCCTGTTTTTAAACGACCTGTTTAGATATCGACATCACTCCACGAAATGTTAAAATTCAGACATATTCACATGAATTCTCGAGGGTTGTGAAGTTTGTTTTTCAATTTGAGAATTTGTTTGGAAGCTATAAAAACTAATCGCGGAGCCAATGATGAAGCAGTTCTAAGTAGCTGACTTTTTCCTCAACCTGCCAGACATTAAAGTCCCAGCTGCGGGCACTCAAAAGAAGTGAAGCTTGCGGCCAGAATAAGTTTACCGGTTTTTGCTTGGATGTTTGAACCTCTTCAACTTGGAAGGTCTTTAGCAGGTAATCTTCAGGATCTTCAAAATCGTGGATATGTTGCTGGGTGGATTGACACAGGCCTGACACAACAATCCCCTCAACTTGCGCTTGCGGATCTTTGATGAGCCCAGGGAAAAGCTGCCCTTCGACATAGACGGGCCTGCAATCGAATAAAATCGAGGGCTCTACATCAAAGTCCGACAGCGGAACTCTACAAACCCGGTGAAAAACATCTGGGTCACGCAGAGTCCCGTAAAAAAAATAAGGCAGATCGTTAAGCTTACCCGTCATGCTCTCTCAGAAGCTTTGCGAGCCTTAACAGCAAACTCGAAGGGAATCACTTTATTACCAAAGGAAGTATCGTGGTCTCTTATCAAAGCGAGTAGGTCGGTCGAGGTGATGACACCAACAAGTTTTCGTCTCTCATCGACAACTGGCAGGCAATCAATCTTACGGTCAATCATCACTCCCGCCACATCAGAAATGCTGCTCGTTTCGCGGCAAGTAACGGGATGTCTTGTCATCGCATCACAAACTTTTATGTCGGGTACTTCGATCATTCCTTTATCGGAAGTAGAAGCCGCTAAAAGGACATCTCTGTCAGAAAGGATACCGACAAGTTTGCCTTCCTTGAGAACGGGGAGGTGGCGAAATTGTTCTTCTTGCATAAGTTCGTGAGCCACTTTGAGGCTATCGTTTTCTTCGACGAAGTAGATGTGCTTCACCATGTTTTCTTTGACGCGTTCTGAATCAGTGGACATGCGGCATTTCTCCTTTTTTTAAACTAGAACTTAAACTTAACAAAAATCACCAAATTACGTCCATGATTTTAGCAGGAAACTTAAGTTTGCCATGCATATTAAAAATCGATACACTGGGTCATATGAGATCAATTTACGTCGAGGGATACGATGTCTAGCAACTTTGATATTACCGAGTTAACCGTTGATGAATACACGACTCCAAGCCCCTTAACTGTAGGAAAAGACGCGAAAATTTCTGACATCCTCAATTTGATGGAAGAGAATAAAGTGCGTCATATTCCGGTGATAGATGGTAAAAAGGCGGTGGGTATTCTTAGTGAACGAGAGCTTCGAGTCGTTTCGGGCCTTGGTAATGGCTCTGAGTCTTTGTTGGCCAATGATGTCATGACAAAAAGTCCTTACTGTGTCACTGCCGAAACGCCTCTCGAGACCGTCGCCCTTGAAATGTCATCGAGAAAGATTGGTTCAGCGATTGTCTGTAATAAAAAAGACGAGATCACCGGTATCTTTACCTCTACTGACGCTCTTAACGCACTGATTGAAGTCTTAAGAGGTGATGTTAACTAGCTCTCTTGGTCGACGACATACCTCCAGGGGTTACTCACATCTCCATAACAACGATATCCCAGCCTCCACTGGGATTCTTTATAAACGCAGCAGACCGATTATGGTAGATGATCTGCTCAGTAGATTTTGCATATTTGCTAAACCTATTAAGATCTCTGCAAGCCAATACAATCCTTTTATAACCATTATTGCGGCTTTTTTTAAAATGAAGCTTTGTTCCACATGACAAAGTCATCTCTTCTTTAAGGTTTTTACCAAACAGCTTTTCGTAGAATTTTTGACCTTTTGTGTTAACAGAAAGCTCTAGCCTGACGAGTTTATAGACCGAATTTTTATGATGGGGGAGAGGCGGTTTTTTCCAATTGTTAGTGTCTTTTTCGTATTCTGTAAGCCAAGGATAATATGCGCGGATACCTGTTTTTTGAAACCGAAGAAAGTTCCAGCCAGGCAATCGGCTTTCCGAGTCTTTTTTCCACTCATAATTTTTATGAACAAAACGACAGCTTAGTTTGGTTTTTAGTTTCTCATATAGATGTTCAAGTTTTCCTGAATAACAAAAAGATAAGCCTGCCTACCAATGCTTGCCATCGCTACTCCTCTTATCAATGAATTCGAGGTAGGCGAACTCTTGTGGATTTTGACCTTCAAGTAGAATAAAGCGACAAAAGACCTTGCCGGGATGCTCGACTTGTCTTTTTTCCAGAGAAAACCCCATCTCTCCTAGCTGTTTAAAAAACTTATGACCTCTGTCAGCTGAATAAGTGTGGTCAAAAAAGAAGTGTTTCAATCGCTGCTAACTCCTAACTACTGACCGCTTGCGCGGAATTTGCTCGCAAGCTCGCAAATCCTGCTCA
>CAZBDM010000006.1:14907-26598 GCA_964490675.1 uncultured Oligoflexales bacterium | reverse complement strand
GATTAACTGTTATTTCAAAATCATCTACTACAAATTCTTTTTTAATTTTCAGTGATAATTCATTTATTTTATCTGTGATAAGAGCGGTTGGGGGCAGCTTTACTTTTATGACCTGATCTCTTCGCAGATCACTCAACTCAGCGATTTTGAGGAAGAGTGGGGACAGCCGCAGTGGCTTTATGGGACGAGATCTTTTAGTCAGGCGCCTTGTGGTAAAAAGATCTATATTCTTGCCAATCATAATGCCCATGTGAGTTTAAAAAAGTTAGATACTATTAGCCGTGAACTAAAAGCTGTCAAAGCCCTCGAAGGGTTTTCTGTCATGGTGCAGCCTTTTGTCTTAGATAAGGAAGATCATCTCGCATTGCTGGCGAGTTCACCAAGTCAACCTTCGCAAGTTCTTTATTACGATGGCGATGTTGAGGCGCTCAAAACCCTTAGCAAGATGATAGATGTTGAGATTCATCCTGATGATCTTTCCTATCCAGAGACTGTCAGCTGGCCGATCCACACAAATCAAAGCTGTCATGGATTATTCATGACACCAAAGCACTTCTCTGGGGACAGGCCGCCTGTTATTGTCAGAATTCACGGGGGACCGACAGCACAGGTTTTTTCTGGTTGGGATCTTGAAGCGCAATTTTTTACTAGTCATGGCTATGCAGTAATGAGCGTCAATTATAGAGGGAGTTTTGGCTATGGCAAAAACTATACAAAATCTCTCTATGGAGATTGGGGGCATTATGATGTAGAAGATGCCTGCAGTGCCGTGTTCTACCTTGCCGAAAAGGGTCTCGTTGACCCAAAGCGAGCGGTGATTTATGGGGCTTCGGCTGGCGGATACACCGTTTTACAAACCATGATCCATCGACCAGAGGTATTTGCCGCTGGCATCTGCCTCTATGGAGTCGCCGACTTGATTGCTCTTGCTGAAGAGACTCATAAGTTTGAAAAACATTATACCGATGTTTTATTAGGACCCTTACCAGAATGTCAGGGGCTCTATCGAAAGCGCTCTCCCATCCATCACATGAATAAGATTCAAAAGCCCCTCGCGCTTTTTCAGGGTGAGGAAGATCGGGTCGTCCCAAAATCTCAAACTGAGCGTATGGTAGAGGCATTAAGAGAATCTCAATCAGCTTTTATGCATCGTATTTATCCTGAAGAGGGACACGGCTTTAGAAAACCTGAGACGCGCCAAGATCTGTTTGAATCTGTTTTATGCTTTCTTAATGAATCTCTTTGAGGAATGACATAGTCACGGATCATTTTCATCAGGTTGTCATGAAAACATTATCCCAACGAGTCTTGGCCCTTCGGCTTGAGGCTGGATAGGGACGTTCTAGGCGGAGCAGGTACCACGTATAAGAATCTTATTTGTCCAACTAAAAAACCCGTGACTGGTAGAAAACTGTGTTGTAACGCCTGTGATCTTCCCCTTGCGGCATTGGCTTTGGATTTCTTCGTAGGCCTGATCAACGTAATCGGTGTTACCGGTAAAGCCTAAAATAGTAAACTGCTCAGATTCAGCTTCTATAAGTTTACCTTTTTTGGGTTTAACGTATGGCTGATAACCTCCGGCATTAACGATGTGAATGCTATGGGTACAACCGCTTGCAACAATCATTAAAAGTCCCAATTGGACGACGATGTTTTTCATGCTTTTACACAGTATCCTTTTGCAGTAACTTTGCGCTTATAAACAAGCCACAAAAAGTAATTGTAGGCTTCATCTTTGGTTAAGATACCTTGTACCTGACCACCGCGACATTGGCTTCTCAGATCATCTACCATTGGATCGACAAAATCATTGTCAAAGACAAGCCCTAAAATCACCCAGCGATCAACCTGCGCCGATACAACTCTTTTTTTCTTTTTAGGGAGTTGAGTAAGAGAAACACTTTGCAATGAAGCACATGACGAACAAAGTGCGACCGTAAAGCCAAAAATAAGTGATTTTAAGAGTGTTTTCATTCTGACTGAACCTTACTTAATACAGTAACCTGTGATTTTGACAATTTCTCCGCTGATCACCGGATACTTTCTTGCTTCTCTAATTGAAGCTAATCCAGTGAGACGACCGTTCTTGCATTGTGTTTCGAGAACTTCTTTGATTAAGCGAGCGTATGTGTCGTTATAAACTTTATTGCCGGTTGTTGGTCCCATCTGAAAAAGTCCGATGATTGCAGCAATCTGACTAGCAGGACCGTCATCAGAGTAATCACCACCAGCTGCATCGATGATGCGTGCGGCTTCTTCTAAGTTGACACCTGTTTCAGAAACCTTAACGTCTATCTTTTTCATCTTTCTGGGATTGCGGTTGTCGATGTCACCGATCTGGATGTGGTGAAGCTGAGCACAGCCAGCAACAACCAGTAAGAATGCCAACAACAGGGGGTGTCTTAAGTTCTTCATGTTTACTTTCTCTGATATTTGCTTTTATTCTATTTAAATCGCTGAATAAATTCAACTATTGCTAAATGTCTTGGGAATTGTCATTGGGGCTAGCGGGTTTCGGCTGAGTTTGCTCTTTTCAAGTGTCTCGATAAAGGGTACGTAAAAAGACCGTGTAAGAAAAGGTGAAGGCCAATGACCAGTATTTTCAACCCACCACTTGAGAAACCAACACCTGCTAGCTGGGTGCCTGTTGTGCTTGAAAGCTTTGATGACTTTCTTCTCGATCATGCAGCATGCGAAAGAAAAGCTGCAGCCCTTGCGATGTCTTTCGTTGCTAAATATCCTGATAGAAAGGCTCTTATCGAACCAATGGTCAGTCTTGCCAGAGAGGAACTCGAGCACTTTCATCAAGTCTACAGGCTGATGAGAAAAAGAGGTCTCAATCTTTCTCATGCAGACGAAAAAGACCCTTACGTCAACCTAATTTTAAAAGAGCTGAGACACGGCAGGGAAGAGCGCTTTTTGGACCGTTTGATTACAGCAGGTTTAATCGAAGCAAGAGGATACGAGAGATTCGGTCTTTTATCTGAGCATCTTGAGGATCCAGAGCTAAAATCTTTTTACCGTCGCATAGCGGATAGTGAAGCCGGTCATCACAACATATTCATACGTATTGCCGGCCAGTATTTTTCTGAAGAACAGATTGATGAGGCAATGAATCGCATTAGCAAAATAGAATCTCAGGCAATGCTAAAAGTTCCCCATCGTGCAGCCCTGCATTGATAACTGCGTCTTTCCTTAAATTAAATTTTTCTTGGCAATTAAATACTTTAAGTCTACTGTTAAAAAGAGCTTAATTTAAAAACCGATCTAGGTCATAATTACCTTCCTGATGCTATGTTTAAGTGTCTGGAATTATTTGCTATATTTTGAAGTGGGTTGAGAAAACTCTATTTTTTCCGATACCTTATATTATGAGTACTCGAACTAGTAAAAAGGAGGCTTGTGGAAAGAACAATACTGATCGACAAGGAAACAAAGAAAAGTCCAGCCATCATCGTGGGCATCCAACTTAACGGCAGTGACGAACCCGTCATTCAAGACTTGGATGAACTAGAATCCCTTCTCGCAACTTTAGGTATTCCCTCAAATGGAAGAGTCATCCAGAAGCGTCAAAAGCTTTCGGCGAGTCACTTAATCGGAACCGGAAAAGTTGAAGAAATTCGTGACTTGGCCAAGGAAAAAGGCGCCAAGCTAATCGTTGTCGACCATCCTTTATCAGGTCCACAAGTCCGTAACCTTGAAAAGCTAACCAATTGTAAAGTACTCGACAGGGCTGGAATTATTCTAGATATCTTCGCTCGTCATGCCAAGACCAACCAAGCAAAGACCCAGGTTGAAATTGCTCAACTCGAATATCTTTTGCCACGTTTGACCGGAGCCTGGAGTCACTTTCAGAGACAAACCGGTGGGGGTGTGCACGCTCGTGGTATGGGTGAAAAGCAAATCGAGGTTGACCGCCGTCGCGCGCGTGAGAGGATTGCGCGTTTACAGAAACGCCTTGCCCATATCAATAAAGAACGGCAAATCCAAAGAAAATCACGTCGCAATGAAATCCGCGTTGCTATCGTCGGATATACCAATAGTGGCAAGACAACGATTATGAAGGCGTTAACCAGTGCGACGATAGACGGTAAAGACGAACTTTTCGCAACGCTTGATTCTTCTGTGCGAACGATCGATCCGAACACGAGACCTAAAATTCTGTTAAGTGATACAGTCGGGTTTATCCGAAATTTGCCCCATAGCTTGATGGAATCATTTAAGTCGACTCTTGAAGAAGTGGTTGATGCCGATCTTCTCCTGCATGTGGTCGACATCTCTCATCCCTCTTACAGGTTGCAGATGGAAGCTACCGAGAAGGTCCTTGAAGAGATCGGAGCTGGCGATATTCCGACAATATTAGCCTTTAATAAGATAGATCAGGTTGATGACGAGTTTTTGCCGCGCATCTTAAGGAAGGCTCATCCTGGTAGTATCACCTTATCAGCGCAAGACGGCGACGATATTCTCAAGCTTCGTCAGCACATTTATGACTATTTTGAAACGCAGTTCTGCCAAAAACACTTGATCGTTCCTAACCACGATCAGGCGGCGGTGTCTTTTATCTTTCGCTCAATGGTGGTCCATGAGGCGGATTATGGTTTTCCTGGAGAAATTCACTTTACTGTCAGAGCTCCTGAAGCTACCTTGTCCAAACTACGGCGGTACTTCGTAGAGCCCCACGAATTAAAGGTGAAAGAGGAATTCCATAACTATGATAGGCATTGACACGAGTTTTTTTGGTGAAGATCTTGTTAAGTCGACAACTGACCTGAAATCGAAAGCATCTGACGCTCTCGAAAGTATTATCAACGAAAACTGCGTTGGTAGTGAGTGGACAGGCTGGTTTGATTGGCCTAAGAGACAAGGTTTTGCGCTCGCAAAAGAAATCCATACTTACAAGGAAAAGATCGACGTTGCTTATGACACAGTGGTTGTTATCGGCATTGGAGGATCTTATTTAGGCACACGCGCTGTTTGTGATGCCCTTAAACATGATTTTGAGTTTTTACAAACCTCAGAAAAAGACCGCAAAAAACACATTGTCTATGCTGGTCATAATTTATCCGAAGCGGGGTTGATTGAATTGCTTGATGCACTCGATCAACTTAAACCAATCGTCAATGTCATCAGCAAATCGGGTACTACCACTGAGCCGAGTGTTGCCTTCCGGGTCTTAAGAAACTACATGGAAAAGCGCTTTGGCAAAGAAGAGGCTAATCAAAGAATCGTTGCAACGACCGACAAAGAAAAAGGTGTTCTTAGAAAAGTTGCTGATGAAGCCTCGTGGAAGACTTTTGTCGTGCCTGATGATGTCGGTGGACGCTTTTCGGTTTTGACAGCTGTTGGTCTTCTGCCCCTCGCTTTAGCTGGCTATAACATTAATGCCTTACTTGAGGGTGCCGATATCGTCTTCGATGAACTTTCTAAAGATAATCGCCTTAACGAAGATCATCCAATTCTGACCTATGCAGCGGCTCGCTTGGCAGCATGGGAAAGCGGTAAGAGGATGGAAGTCTTGGCTTACGGTGAACCGAAGTTTCATTCGCTTGTTGAATGGTGGAAGCAGCTATTTGGAGAGTCTGAAGGTAAAGATGGGTTAGGTCTATTTCCGGCAGGATTAGCGAGTACCACTGATCTTCATTCGCTCGGGCAGTATCTGCAAGACGGCCATAGAAGTATGATCGAGACCTTTCTTTATGTTGAAAAGCAAGGTAGTCAGGACAATAAGCAAGTGGAACGGCGACTGCATGTCCCTGCTCTTGGGCATGATGATGATGGTCTTGGGTACCTAGAAAACCGTTACATTGACGAAGTCAATAAGGGTGCGCTTGATGCCACTAAAGTTGCTCATCATGATGGTGGTGTCCCGTGTTTGCAACTGACTATTCCAGGGCGTGACGAAAAGTCAATCGGGGCGCTTTTCGCCTTTTTTGAAACCGCTTGTGCGGTCAGTGGTCTTATCCTAGGGGTCAATCCATTCGATCAGCCTGGTGTTGAAACCTACAAGAAAAATCTCTTTGGGCTGATGGGAAAACCTGGCTTTGAAGAGATGGGCCAGTCGCTGCGCAAAAGACTTTAAGGCTTCTTTTTGCTTGAAAGAATTTTTATCACCGATGCATCACTATCTGAAGTTTGTTGCGTCGTTTCTTCTTTATTTTTTTCCACCTGATCGCTGACAATTTGTTTTAGTGTCTCAACAAACTTGTGATGATCAACGATGGCTTGATTGAGGTCATCTTCGCCGATCAGTTCTTGAGCCTCATTAATGATCATGGCTGCATAAACAGCCATGTTGCGAATGACCGCCAAGACTTCTAGGGTAAATTGTTGAAGATCGATATGGCGGGTATTGAGCTCTTTAAGGAGATCTTCTTTGGTCATCCACTGGTAGTCTTCTTCTTCAGGGCTTTTGATGCCCCATTTTTGCTGGCGTCTACTCTGGCACCAAAAGATCTCCCACTGTTTTTTCTTATAGACATCATCAAGGCGCCAGTAATGTTGGCGTTCCAGTGAGTATTGATCGATGAAGTTTAAGTACTTTTGCAAAAGCTTAACCCTGCGCTTTTTTTGGTCCTATTTGATTTATCGGACAAAAAAGCCATACATTGATGAAAATAAAAACCAATGATTAAAGGGTGTTGGAAGGGGCGGGGTAAGACCCTTGCTAGGGCGAGGGTCTAGTTTTTTAATTTTGCCAGAAAGTCGTCCTTCACCTCTGAGATCCGACTTTCGATTTCAGTGAGAGCAGCTTCCATAATTTCGACTTCCCAGGTGTCGCCTTTCAGGTTGGCTTTAAGCTCGCTCATCCATTTGGTGGTCTCGTCAAGGAAAACTTGGCCGTCATTGGCTTGTGAGTGGCCAAAAATTTCAATCAGCTTTTCAAGCCAGTTTTGTCTCGGGGCGTCAAGAAGATTAACCATTTTATTGAGTCGTTTGGTTAAATCTTCGTCTTGCCAACCGCCAGATATACGGAACGGGAACCACTGTTCGTCTTTTTTATGAAGCCAAATCTTTGAAGAGTGATTCTTGAGCTGGACCGCTTTGTAATCGGTTGGCGAGGCTCCGTGATACCCATCGGGACGTTTCCAAATGACGTGCATATGATTTTCCTCACAGGTTTAATTAGCGAAAATTTATCGCTTGTGCGTCCTATTGACCACCACTGGATTTCATCTTCTCAGGCAAAAACCCTTAGGGTTTTGTCATAAAATAAAGAATTTGTGTAGAGTTTTCATGAGAAAAATTCTCCATAACTGTGCAAAAAACGTACTGAACGTCGTTTTAAGCTTTCAAAGGTAAGTATTTACAAATAGTTATCTTCAAACCGATCGTTGCTCTTATCGGTGGTGATAGGCTGGTCGCAGTCGTTTCGACAGAAGTCCTTGGTCGTTCTGCCGCAACATCTACATCCTTACATTTCAGACTGTGTTTGTAGAGTTAAATGGGGAGGAGGAAAAAAGGCATTGCCTAGAAAGCGTCATTGCTTTCTCTTTAAAAGAAAAATAAGTTGAAGCAAGTCTGAAGCAGCAACAATCGGGGAGGCAATCATGTTAGACCGAAGAATCCAAGGGGACGTCCCGGCAAAACCACACACTATCTTTGAAATCGGTAAAAACAAAAAGGGTTACGAACTAGTGTTTACTAGAGATGGCTTTTCTAGTGGTTTTTCCATTCTTTATACTAAAGAAGCGCCGACTTCGATGATAGAAGCGAGTGTTATAAGTGAGGACTATAGTCGGTTTCTTGGGGTTGCCGTTGATGAAAGTGCGATCGGTAATGCGAGAAGGCACATCAAAACTTGGGAAGCGCACAGTGGAAGTGACTTACTGTCTTCGCGAACAGCGCTGTTTATGAACGATACTTGTCGTGTCAGCGTGCTGAGAGGAAGTGTTTCGGATAGTGATTATGGATTTGTTAACGGTGACTTCGACGAGCTCTACTTCGTCTATGAGGGTAGCGGTGTTCTGCACTCTATGTTTGGTAAGGTCCCTTTTGAGAAGCACGATTATATCCTCATACCAAGGCAAGTGCCTTACCGTTTCGTCGCTGACAAAGATTTGGAAATGCTAGTGACAGAAGGTGATCCCGGTATTGAAATACCGGCTGATTTTCGCAATCCATATGGCCAGCTTAAGCTTGAAGCGCCTTACACACACAGAGATTTTATCACCCCAAAAGAGCTTCTTGACGATCAAGAAGCAGAGGCTTTTAAGCGCATGGTGACCCTCAAAAACGGTGTCTTGAACGAACATGTTTATCAGAAATCTCCGGTGCAGGTGATTGGCTGGGATGGGTCGGTCTATCCAATGGTTTTTAATATCAAAGATTATCTGCCGAAGACGGGAAAGATTCATCTCCCGCCGAATCTGCATTTAACTTTTCAAGCAAAAGATTTTGTTGTTTGTTCCTTTGTGCCAAGAAAAGTTGATTATGGTGAAGGAGCGATACCTTGTCCTTATCCACATGCAAATGTTCATTGTGACGAATTGCTTTATTATGTCAGTGGCAACTTTACCTCTCGAAAAGGTATTTCAGAAAGAAGTATGAGCTTTCATCCAGCTGGCCTTCCGCATGGGCCACAGCCTGGAAATTACTTTGCAAGTGTGGGGACAGAAGATACCAACGAACTTGCCGTTATGATCGATACCTGGCAACCTCTAAAAGTCACAAAGGCGGCAATGGGAATCGATGATGCTTCGTACCTTACGAGTTGGAAAGAGTAAATCAATTGATGCTATCAAGATGAGGCTGGTTGTTGTGGCCAGTCTACTTTTTTGTGGCGCCATCGTCTTCCCGCAGCAGCTTTTTTCTGGTCATGCACCACAATGTCTCCGATTGGACAAGAGTCCAGGGCAAGATCCAGAACATCAGTTCAATCAGATAACAGCTGCTTTGGCTGATGAAGAACTTGCTTTAAGGCTAATTTTTGCTGAATCCTTAGCGGCAAGTTGCCCAAAGGAGTTCGCGGTGATTGCACAATGGATTGCTTCTGTGATCGTTAATCGCAAGGAAGGCAAAAAAAACTACCGGCAAGTGGTCTTCCAGCCTTTGCAGTTTCGCTCGACCTTTGGTTCGTGTGATGTCGCACAGAGGCAAGCGTTTCTTTGTCCCACTTCAATTAAAGATGATTGGCAAAAGAAATGGAAAACAGTTGAGCGTGCTTTTCAGCGGGCTAAGCTTGATCAATATATTTCAAACGGTGTTAAGCATTACTTTTTACCTTCACACTTTCATCGAAGTCACAACTGTAAAAGATGGCGAGGAAAGTGGCCTGATTGGACAAAGACTTACAATGAGGTGAAAGAAACCGGGGTCAGTAGGAATTGTGTACGGCTTTATAAAAAAATAAATGGTTAGTTCTTGGCGAATGCGGGGTGTGCTCTTCAGGTTGTTGTCTTAGATTTTCGAATCGATCTGATGTCTTAACTCGTCAAGGCTCTTTTTGATTGTTTTGATCTCTTCAAGAAGTTGTATTCTTTCATCATGACCTTCTTGGGCTCGATATTCAGCTGCTTGCTCAGTTTCTGACTGCATAGCATTGACGATTACAGCGATAAATAAGTTTAACATTGTGAATGTCGTGACTAGAATAAAAGGTAGAAAAAAGATCCAAGAAAGCGGGAACCTTTCCATAACAGGGCGAACAATTCCCATAGACCAGCTTTCAAGGGTCATGATTTGAAAAAGAGTGTAGGCGCTCTCGGCGATGGAGCCAAACCATTGCGGAAAATCACTGGCGAAGAGTTTTGTTGCGATGACTGAGCTAACGTAAAAAACGAGCAATAGAATTGAAGTCACGGCTCCCAGCCCAGGTAGGGCGGACAGTAATCCTGTGACGACCTTCCTTAGCTCGGGGACGATACTTACCATGCGAAGGCCTCTAAGAACCCTTAAAGATCTAACAATAGAGAACGGGCCAGAGGTCGGAAGGAGAGAGATGCCGACAACAAAGAAATCAAATATGCGCCAAGGGTCGCGAAAGAAACTTACTCTATAGACGATGAGCTTTAATACGATTTCAATGGTGAAAATCACCAGGCAGATGACGTCGATTGTTTTGAGAACACTTTGGAGGGTTCCTTGCACGAATTCCAGTGTCTCCAGGCCAAGGATAATTGCATTGATGCATATGACGAAAACAATGAATCTTTCAAAAGGACGAGACTCAACAATTTTTCGCGTATTCATTACTTCTCCTTATCAAAGTCATCACCAGTGATTTAAAGGATTAAGAGACGGCTTGTCACTCATTTTCTTAAAGATTTCTGGGTATATGTCATCTATTGCGTTGCTTGCGCCGTTCGCTATCCTCAGGCAACATTAAAAATACAAATAATCCACGTGAATCTAAAAGATTCTGCGTGGATCAATTGATATAAAAAGGGGTAGCTTGTTATCTTGCCGTGTATTGTTTGCTGAAGTTCAGCCAAGCTCCTTTATTTTTGTTGGCGCATGGATCCCAGATATAAGCTGACATAAAATAAGTGCTGCCTTGTTCGAGGGTGACGATGTGTTGTAAAGCTGTTGAGCTATTTGGGCTCACTGTAATGGATTTGCTAAAAATCGACTTCCAGCTGGAACCACTGCTTTTGTAAATATATAAGGCATGCGGCACGCTGACGTTGGAATGATTTGAAGCGAAGGTTTCAAAGTTTCTGAAAGTATAGCCATATCCTGCGGCTAAGCTTTGCGAGCCTCTGCATGAGGGTCCTGTTGCAGAAAAAGATTGCGAGTCTGGTGGTGAAATCTCTTCAAGCTGTGCGTTGATTTCACTCTCCATTGAAGGCGAGCGCGGTTTTGTTTCTGTGGTTTCTTCATAGCCACAAGAGATCATAAAAAAAATTGATAGTGATAGGAATAATCTAGTTGTTCGTGAGCTCATTGCAGTCTCCTCCAAAGTTCAGTTGTTTGAATGCAGCACCAATGTCGTTTGATATTTAGCTTTTCGATATTTCTATATTTGAACTTTAGATGTGTCTAATTAAACTGTAATAACATATACTTAATATGAAAATTAATTCAAAAATGATCTTTTTTTGAACTTTTAGAAGGGAGTAAAAAAACCCCTGCGAACAGCAGGGGTCGTAATCTCTTATCTTTAAGCGAGGACGGGTATTAAGCCGGTTGTGGTTGTGACTCTGGCATATTGAGGCGATCACCGCGGAACCGTCTGACGAAACTTTCGAGAAGATTTCGCTGGCTGCCGTTAAAGCCAACAAACTGCACTCCCATACCGGGTGTGAGATCTTGGCGACCATTCACGGGTTTTTGCACCCAAATCACTGTTCCTTTGGTAGAGAGGGTTTCCTTGCTGTCAGGAATAGTAAAGGTTAGGTCTAAGTCACTTCCTTGATCAAGGGGAGATTCAGTTTCTATAAAGATGCCGCCGGTTCCTAAGTCTTTGCAAAAATCAAAGAGGTAGTGGCCATCACTTTTATAGTCAACAAGCAGTTGCACAGGAATGCGATTACCATCGGACCTGTTGTCAAGGCTTGTGACGTTGTTGGGGGTATCGTCTTTTTTACTGCGATTAACTGTGCGTGTTGCACGGCGACTCACGGTTTTTTTGGCAATGGCTTTTGTTTTTTTGACTTTCTTGGTTTTCTTGTTTGGCATTTTTGATCCTCGCTAATTAATTGCTATAGGTTAGTTCTTTTTTTTTTCTTATAAGAATCGACAAGTCGCTTT
>CAZBDM010000006.1:5363-14897 GCA_964490675.1 uncultured Oligoflexales bacterium | reverse complement strand
TTCCCTGGGACACTCTGGTAGACATGGATAGTCTTGTAGCGGAACTATCGCTATGTGGTTTTGAGATAGTTGAAGCAGAAGTCTTTAACCCTGAAAAGGAAAAATCGAAGTCTGGACGGTTCTTCAAGGGTCTTGGAAAAATGATGCCGTCCATCGGTTCCTGGTAGGAGGACGTAATAGTAATTTTTTTCACTGGCAGGGTTAAGCACTGCCATCAGCGATGATACCGAAGGAGAGCAAATTGCTGTTGGAGGAAGACCTTTGTGAATCCTGGTATTATAGGGATTGCTCGCATCTTTAAGGTGTTTCCAGCGAATGTTGCCGTCGTAATTTTTAATGCCATAAATCAGTGCGGCATCGATACCTAGTGGAACTCCGTCATTGAGGCGACGCCAGATCACTTCGGATACAAGAGGTTTTTCATCTTCGTGCAAGGTTTCTCTCTCGATAAGTGATGCAAATACAACCGCTTGGTTAAATGTAATTCCCTTCTTTTTGACTTTTTCTTCATAGCCCTCGGGAAGGCGAGTAAAGAATTCTTTGACCATTTTGGTCAAAGTTTCTTTAGGAGTCGGCATTTTTCGAAAAAACCTATAGGTCGCTGGATAAAGAAAACCTTCCAAAGTCGAGTTTTTTACACCTAAACTATTGATAAGTTGACTATTTCGCATCATCGCCTTGAGTTGTGAGGCTTTGCCGATGCCTTTCGCCTGAAGGCGTTCAGCGATCTGTTGTGAAGTGAAACCCTCTGGTATGACGAATTCTAGGACAACCGGGTTATAGACCTTGCCGGTTGAAATCGTCGCTATAATGTCATTGGGGCTAACCTTTCCTTCAAATCTATAATGTCCCGCTTGAAACTTAGGGAACGCACGTTTCGCCCTAACAATAAAGCGAAAGGCAAGGGCACTCGATATGACTTGCTGTTTTTTTAAGGTATCTGCGAGAGATTTAAGCCCTGTTCCTCTCGACAAATCAATCTCTTGTGGTTGCGTCAAAAAGACTGGTCGCTCAGCCCAGCTCGTTATCTGAAAATAAGCAAAACCAGCTGCTGCAAGCCCGACTACAGCGGCAATCACGATGAGGCGATTAAGGCGACGCCACAACATCTTTCTGATTCCTTTCGAGGGTTTAGAGATCAAGTTTTTCAGTATTCTTAAGATATCACACTGTGATTAGGATAGGGGAAAGTCCTCGAGGTAAAAATTTACCGAGTTGCTCAGGACAAGAGGTTTGTTTACAAAATAGCCTGCCTATATTATTGGCATTATTAGATTGATATTGAAAATAAAACTTATTTAATTAGAATGACTCGATTTTTTTTGCCTTAGCCGATGGGGGTCAAAGATGTCAAAACCAAGAGTCGTCGTTGCCATGTCTGGGGGTGTGGACTCCAGCGTTGCTGCTGCTATGCTAGTTGAGCAAGGCTACGAAGTCATTGGAATTTCCATGCAGTTATTCGATCACCGTGGTGATAGTGAAGAACGCTTCGATAGCTGTTGTTCTCTCAGTGACATGCACGATGCCAGAGTCGTAGCTCATAAGCTTGGTATTCCTCATTATGTCGTTAACTACGAGTCTGAGTTTCGGACTGGTGTTATGGATTACTTCGCAAAAGAATATGCAGCAGGACGAACGCCAAACCCTTGTGTGATGTGTAATAGTAAGCTTAAGTTTGATCACCTTATCGAAAGAGCTGAAGCACTAGGAGCACAATGGGTCGCTACTGGCCATTACGCTAGAGTTGTGCACCATCAAGATGGCAGAAGGTCAGAGCTCTACAAAGGGCAAGACACTAAAAAAGACCAAAGTTATTTTCTCTTCAGTATCAAGCAAGACTATCTTAATAGAATCATGTTTCCCCTCGCTGACTTGACTAAACCGCAGGTCAGAGAAATTGCTGCCCGTTACGATCTCGTCACAAAGAATAAAAACGAATCACAAGAAATTTGCTTTGTGACGGGTAAAAGTTACTCTGACTTTCTCGATGAAAATTATAAAGACATGTTTTCCGGCGAGGGAGACATTGTCGATCGTGAGGGTAACCTGCTTGGTAAACATGAGGGGATCCATAAATATACCGTCGGTCAGCGTAAGCGTCTTAATCTCAATCAGGCTCAGGGTATGCACGTCGCTGAAATCGATGCAAAAAACGGTCGCATCATCGTCGACGAACTCAAGAACCTAGAAAAAACTGAGATGACTATCGATCAAATGAACTGGCTCGTTGATCCTGATGAAGTTGTCGGTTTGACTCTTGAAGTTATGCCTCGATATCATGCCAAGCCACTGCCGGTGACGATCGATTGGAACAAACATACCGACATGTGTACCTTAAAGTTGCAACATGCGGCGCGCTGGGTGTCCCCAGGGCAGGCGGCCGTTTTATACCTGGAAGATAGGGTTATTGGTGGTGGATTCATTACACTCCAAAAACAAAGAACCGCATCTACAAGCAAAAGCTTGGGAGTATCTGTGGAAAGAGCATCCGCGAGAGTCTGAAAAGTTAGAATCTTTACAAGTTAAGCTGCAGTATCAATTTAAAGATCAGCACCTTTTGTATGAAGCTCTGACCCACAGATCTGCTCTTTCCGATTATACTGCCAAGCTTGAAAAAAGATCGCTGGGCTTAAATATTGCGATGCTATCTTGGAATGAAAGATTAGAATTTCTTGGTGATTCAGTGCTTAATTTGGCTATATCAACAATGCTTTGGCATTTTGATGGCGCCGAAGAATTCGCCGAAGGTGATCTATCTCGGGCGCGCGCTTCACTTGTCAACGAGACAACCTTAGCTGAGATCGCAGCCAATATCGATCTTGGCCAAGTGATCTTACTTGGCAAGGGTGAGCTTAAAAGCGGTGCTCGCAGCCGGGCTTCCCTTTTGGCTGACACGCTCGAGGCTCTCATTGGTGCAGTCTACTTGGATAGTGGATTTGAGGAAGCAAAAGCTGTTGTCGAAGTGCTTTTTGTCTCTCTCTTTGAGGGCAATCTCAGCCGTTTGGCACGTGACTTCAAGACGCAGCTTCAGGAACTGACCCAAGAGATCTATAAGATTACGCCGCGTTATTCCGTGGTTAAAGAGACTGGTCCGGATCATTCAAAAGTATTTCAGGTTGCCGTGAAAATATCTGGTAAAGTAGTGGCCACAGCGAGAGGCGCGAGCAAGAAAAGGGCCTCTCAGCACGCTGCTAAAGAAGCATTGCAGATCATCGCCTCACGTCTCAAAAACGGAGAACTCGACAGCGAGTTTTAAAACGCGAGTTTTAAAACGAATCATCACAAGGTTTTATAAGGAAAAAGCATCATGTTAAGTGGACTAGTCGCAATAGTAGGACGACCTAACGTTGGGAAATCCACCTTATATAATCTTTTGACTCGATCAAAAACAGCGATTGTCGATGATCAACCGGGTGTAACGCGCGATCGTCTTTACGGAGAAGTCTTTTACGATAAGAAAAAAACCTCCGGATTTATGCTGATCGATACGGGTGGCTTTGAAACGGACGATTTTAACTTTCAACCATTTACCGATAACATTGTCTGGCAGCAAACGGTGGCAGCAATCGAAGAAGCCGATATCGTTATCTTACTTCTAGACGCAAAAGCCGGTCTTCATCAGCATGATCGCGAGCTTGTTCAGTTCTTGAAGGTTAAAGACAAAAAGGTCGTCTACGCAGTCAACAAAGTTGATGGTGATCATGCTAGCGATGAGGTTTGGGAGTTTTACGGGCTTGGGATTGAAGAAATACATTCAATAAGTGCTGCTCATAACCGCGGGATCCGTTCTCTGATGAACCATCTTAAGACGGAACTTGCAAGTCTTGACAGTCTGGCTCAAAAAGATCATGACCCTGATGCAACTAAGATTGCTCTCATAGGGCGACCAAACGCAGGAAAATCTTCGTTGCTCAATCGACTATGCGGTGAAGAGCGTGCTGTCGTTAGCGAAGTCGCAGGTACAACGAGAGATAGTATCGATACGCGACTCAAGTACCATGGGAAGTCTTCGGGTGATTGATCAGGCTGACCTTGTTGTCGCTGTAATCGATGCGATAGAGGGTATAACTGATCAGGATACTCGTTTGATTAATTTAGCTCTTGATCGTTACCGTCCGGTTCTTATTGTGATCAATAAATGGGATCTTGTACCGAATAAAACAGCTAATACCGCGAGAGATTATGCCCGCAACATAAGAAATATTGTGTTAAAAGACTCGCGCTATTTGCCGGTACATTTTATTTCCTGTAAAGAAAATCAAAGAGCACATCGGGTGCTACGAGAAATCAGCCGTCTAAGAGAAGCCTACAAAAGAAGAATCGCAACAGCTCGCCTGAATGAAGCTTTAGCAAAAATCGTCCAAGAGCATAATCCGCAGATTTCGCGGAAGTTCACCAAAAGAGTTAAATTTTATTACGCCACCCAGGTTCGTACGGAGCCTCCTACGATTGTTATAAAGTGTAATATGGCCGAGGAAATTCAAGAGTCTTATAAGCGCTATATGACCCATAGATTTAGGGAAATGCTTGGATTCGAAGACATTCCCCTGAAGTTGATCTTCAGAGGGAAGAATGAGTCGAAGCCTGATAAAGATATGCCTGCTGACCTAAAATCCGATGGCATCCGCGTCTGAAAATTTCGGTTGCAAGTTGCAAAAATCACCAGCCTATCATCTTTTTTTTGGGTGGCTCTTTAAAATAATCATCTTATCTTTTTCAGCGGTGATCCGATGAATCTCATTAAATGGTTTATATTGACTTGAAGGGGATATCTTTGTGATCGGACGTGGTGAAAAAATCCTTGTTGTTGAAGACTCCTACGTCATGCGGAAGCAACTCGTCGCTGTCCTTGAAGGTGCTGGATACAATGTGGTGACTGCTGAAGATGGTCGCGATGGTTTAGAGCAGTTGCATAAGAATGATGATGTCGAACTAATTATCAGCGATTATCATATGCCAAAACTAAGTGGGCTTGAGTTTTTGAAGACTCTTCGATCGAAAGGCCTCAATCTTCCTTTCCTTATGCTGACCACAGAAGTAGGCAAGGAATTTGTCAAGACTGGTAAAGAGTTAGGCTTACAGGCCTGGATGTTTAAACCGTTTAAGCCTGATATCTTGGTCGCCGCTGTTGACAAACTTCTTAATAATTAAGGAACGATCTGACTTCTGAGTCTTTCTTCCAGTGCCAACCATTTTTCAGCATGCTCGCTGACAACTTCTTGTTCGTAAAGAGTCTCTTCCAAAATCTTTTGTCTTCGATCAAAATGTGGGTGACGTAAAGGTAAGGCGTGATGAATTGTTTTAATCGGCCGCCCCGTATATGTATGTTTTTTCGAACCTAACATTGCGGAGGCAAAGTCGGTTTGTTTCCTGATCAGTTCAGATTTACTTTTGTTGAAAAAGAAATGGCCGATAATGCCGTCTGAGAACGCTTTATCGTAAAATTTCTCGATAACGATTGCGATTTTTTCTTCACCAATTTCTTCGAACAAAGTCAATTGAAACCCTCCTCAAACGAACGTCTCGCCATTATTATAGAAAATTGATTGGAGTTGTCTAATGTTTTAAGGGCTTTTTTTAATGTCGTTAAAAAAATCTAAGGCTCTGTTTTTTATGGTCATTTGCCAGCTGTTTCCAGCCATCTAAAGGCGCTTTTCTATTATTCCGATAGGTTAATGACAAAAAAAAGTGTTTGACCACGGCGAGAGGGCACGTAATTGAACCATTTATTCTATACCACCATTGTCATAGGGCTCGTTTCTTTTATCGTGAGCTGCGGAACCCAGGTTGATAAAAAGACCTTGAGAAAGGCATCTGCTTCGGCAGCTGCAGAAACTCCTAAACCGACGGATTCAGGTCAGAACGATGACGCCACTGGCAATAACCAATCCGATGATGAAAATAAAGAACCTAATGATGAAGAAAAGCCGTTAACCTATCTTACCGACACCAAGCCTATCCTTGATGAAGCTTGTGTCAAGTGCCACAACATTCCGGTAACTAATGGTGCTCCTGAAACCTTCACGTTGGCCTACTACGACGATGTCGGCAAAATTAAAGGCGTAGGATCCTCATTAGAGGCACTGAAAAAAGTTATTAAAGAAGGCGCCATGCCTGCTGATGCTCACACCTTATCTGACGATCAAAAAGTAACAATGCTCACTTGGATTGACGAAGGTGGTGAAAAAGGCGAAGGAGATGAGCTCGATCCACCTAAGCCGGGGTTATATTTCATTTCTCCTGCGGAGGATGAAGTGATGAAGGTCGACCAATCAGTTGAGATTAAAGTGCAACGTGTCAGACTTGAAGATACGATCTCGTGGAAACTTTATTACTCTACCGAACCGGAATCAGTATCGACCGGTACATTAATTGCTGAAAATTTAACCGGAGCTGACACAACTGTTACCTGGGATACTTCAGCAGTTCGTCCTACTAAATATTTCATTTATGCGATCGCTAAGCTTACTGATGATACCGATGTGATTTACCGCGCTGAAGGTCAGGTTGAAGTGACTCGTGAACCAGTCTTATCTCTTAATAGTCACGATGGTGAGGAATTGCATCTAAATTCCTCTCTCCCTGATATTGAATGGGAAGTTGCAAACGCAGCTGGTTATGATCTGCGCTATATCGTTGAGTATAAAGTAGCCGGAGGTGACTATCAGGTTATTCCTGGTGCTGACGGTATCGCCGCCACTACTTTTGCATGGGATATTTCAAATACGATGACTTATCCAGAAGCGGCGAGCTATATGATAAGAATTTCTGCATATGATAGTCGAGATACTGAAAAATTTGTCGCTAAGGTCGAATCGAAATCAGCTTTTGGTATCGCAGCTGCCGAGAAAACTTACTGGCAAGATGTTTATCCCAAGTTTAGTGGCTGTGAAGGCTGCCATACCGGCGAAGGGAGCGGTGTAGGAATCTTCAACATGGAAGACTATTCTCTCACACTGCAGGGAGCCTTCCAAAACCAAGAACGTCTCTCTAAAAGCCTAAGAAAAACCATGCCACCGGGAGATCCTGCAAGCTTCCCAGAGGCAGATCTTGAAGTTGTTAAGCTTTGGGACTGGGGTGGTGGTGCCGAAGGTACTCCTTCCGATCCACAACCGGTTGTCAATTTAACAAGCTTCCAACTAGATGATGTTGTTATCGTTAATGCAGTTGATTCCTTTAATATTGAATGGGAGTCGGCCAACATTGATGGGCTTACCGTGACTTATGTTGTCGAATATAAAAAAGGTGCCGATGCTTATCAGGTGATTCCCGGAGCAGAAGCGCTCACAGTGACGAGCTTTTCTTGGGATACTTCTCATACGATGAAATACCCGATTGATGATTCCTACAAGATCCGTGTTAAACTGATGGTCGACGGTGAGATGGTTGCAAGAAGTATTGCTGAATCACAAAAAGGAATCGGTATCGTCAACCGCGCTCTTACATACACAAACGACATTAAACCAGGATTGACCAATGCTATGTGTCAGAACTGCCATATGGCTGGCAATGCTCCAGGTGGTTACGATATAGAAAATTTTGCTTACTTCAATGTCGCTGGCAAGGATCAAGTCCTCTATGACCGCCTTGGACCGAACGGCAACATGCCGCCAGGTAATCCGAATACTTATCCAGCTGCGGATCTCCTTCTTATAAAGTTATGGATTTGGAGTGGATCAAACGAGTAGGCATTGATGAACGTTCCAACCTATACTTGTTAAGTCGTTTGATGAAGCCGTAAATGGCATAATTGGTGCAAGCAAAGATAGAAAGCAGAAATCTATTTTAATGTCTTAAAGTCATGCTTTGATGTAGAGCAGTGACAGCTAAGATGCCTGAGTGCTTTCGAAAAATCATATTCATTGCATTGGATAAAACCCTCCTGTCAAGCAACTTTCAGTACGACTAAGTTCATGATTTTAAAGAAATAATCACTATTTGCTGGTCACGGGTGATGAAAAAAGCTACGAGCAAAAGCAAAGATACTTATGGGCTACGATGTCGCTTAATCCTGGCTTTGTTTAGTAGTTATCTTGTGAGTTTTTATAATGGCCATGAAATCTTTTCTTTTACTGCTATTGTTTTTTCAAGCTTCTCTGACGTACTCAAAGTCTAAACCATGGCGTATTGCTATTGCTGGTGGGGGGCTTTCGGGTTTGGTTAGCGCTCTCATGTTAAGTGACCGCTTTGGAGATTCAGTAATGATAGACGTCATTGAACCTCAGTCCACTCTGGGGGGAAGGACGGTAAGTGAATTTGGCATAGATATGGGTGGCGAAGTCATTAACGAAACTCATATAGAGATGTTTGCCCTCATCAATTTGATCAACCGTACCCTAACTTCAGAAGGCTTGGATTACCAACCTCTGCAAACAGAAAATATTATCGCAAATCCTGACAGTCCAAGTCTATTCAGTTTTGGTGATCAACGCATCTTTTTGCGGAATGATTTGATAACAAGGTTTAACGAAACAGACCGACATGCATTGGAGCAGCTTAAAGCGTTGATAACTCATCTAGAGGACCCTGAAAATTGGCCGCAAGAACACCATCCCGACCCAAGCAATCTTATCCAAATCCTCGATAGTCTAAGCATAGCTGAGTTTCTTTCACTATCTTCTACTTTGGCTTACAAAAGTGGGGTTTTTGAATGGCAACAGCCTCTCACCCGAGATTTTATTGAATTCTTAGAAATCAATGCAAGATTATGCTTCGGAAAACCGTCCACTCATCTGACGGCGCTAGCTTTGTTAGATGTTCTCGAGATAAGTGAATTAGGAGACTCTCGGTCAATTTTACAAATATCGTTCGATGGGGAGGGACACAATAAGTACCGGATCAAGGGCGGGATGAGTCGGTTAATCGGCGCATTAGAGCTTATACTTAGACAACGTAGTAACGTTCGTTTTTTCCTAGGTGAAAGTGTAGAGTCCGTCGGCTTGTTGACTGATCATCGAGGCGAATCTCTCGCCATAGAAACGAGTGGAAAAGTCGAGCAAAAAAGGCGCTACGACCAGCTTATCTCTACGATTCCAGAAGATGGTTTGGCAAGCATTAGATTTTTGGGATTTCCACAGGATAAAATGGCATCGTTAGCAGATTTTGTCAGCGCTATACATACCATGCAAGCGGCGAAATTGATCGTTCCCTTTGACGAACCGATTTGGGAGACATTCGGGTTTAGTGGAGTAAGTTATATGGATGGGATAGCAACTTGGCCAGTCGCAGTTGAAAGCAGTGGTGAAAAATCACATTTTTTAGTCATGTTTTTGAGTGGAAGCGTTGCTTATAGGGTAAATGGCATGAGCGATCATCAAAGGTTGCTTTTTGCAAAGGAGACTGTTTCGGAAATGGCATTTGGTTTCCGAGATATGAATGATGACCAACAGCATTGGCAAAACGTCGCCCCGAAACGACTTACAAATAGTCCAAGTCAGGGGCGGGTCGCAAGTCTGCCATTTCGTTACTGGCCCGCCGCCTACGCAACTTACCCGGGTCCAAACAACGGACTTTCCTCGCAAAGCTGGCACTTCC
>CAZBDM010000006.1:1398-5353 GCA_964490675.1 uncultured Oligoflexales bacterium | reverse complement strand
AGTTTGCTAGAGTTTCCTTTGGGGGGACGGCTGCTAGTACAGCTCGTGATTTTAGTTTGGAAGGGTTCATGGCTGGCGCCGTAGATGCTGCATTTAAAGCGGTAGAGCAAGTAGAAGTTCGTTTAACATCTCCTCCTCGTTCCCCCTGTGAAAGACTCTTGATAGACAAAAGAAAAAGGCGTTGAGACTTTATTTTATTCTTATTTTAGACCGAAGGCCTTCCAGTTTTTGAATGCTGTAGAAAAATAACGGTCAGCCTTATTGATCGCTTCGACTTCCATTGAGTTTTGTTCATAGACTTGCCCTGCGCGATAATATTCGCGGAAGTACTGATATCCAAAGTCAGAGAATGAGTTGCCTAAACGAACAAATTGTTCTGTGTGTGTGATTTCGTGAATCAGAATTTTAAGACGAAACTCATCGCTCCATTCGTCTTTTGAAGCCTGAAAGTAGATGTCGTAGCCAAATGCCTGAGCGCTGGCATCTTCACCAACCATCTCAATATCGTATTCGCTGGCTACCATTTCATTTATCGGAGTGGCGTTCCAGTGAATTGTGACTTGATCGACAAGATTACCGAATATCGGTCTCAAGGCGCTGCGGTCTCTCTCGCTGAGAGGCTCACCGCCGGTGTGGTTTTGCTTCATTTTATCGGCTGATTGACCGTAACCAATCGATCCAGCTTGCGCCCAGAGTTCTTCCTCGGTCTCGTATCCAATGTCGACGACTTCCTCTTGATTGACAGACTGGCAGTCAATCGTAACGAAAGCGAAGAGAATAATTAACCATCTTGACAAGCTCAAACTCCTCAACTATTCAAACGCTTCTCTCTGGCCTTTTCTGATGAGCTTTTTGAGTTCTGGTGAGTGTTCAAGCTGAAAGAGGATGTTGTTCATAACCATTTCAGTTCCTTTTAAGGGGAGCACCTCGAAAAGACCGAGTTGATAAAAATGGTCAACGAGAGTTTTTGCGACAAACTCAGACTCAACGGGCCAATCGTCGATAATATTTTTAACCCGCTTATCCTGCATGGCGATAAAGATGAACTCTTTTAGATGAACCGTATAAGGTAAGCGCACGATAACTTCCCCCTTTTGGGGTTATTTTCGACAGCTTTGCTGAATTATTTAAAGGGTAATTGCTAACCCCCTAAAAACACTAATAAATTAAATAAATCCAAGGGTTTGGCTGGTGAAGTTAAGGCGGTCGCCAAGGGCATGCAAATTTAGGCTCTTTTTTGCTAATCTACTTTGGGCTATGTTTGAAAAACCCGTTCGTTAACAACCGTCGAAGACGGTCAAACATATTGAGGATAGATCATGGACTACAGAATCGAAACAGACAGTATCGGCGAAATTAAAGTTCAAAAAGATCGCTATTGGGGGGCGCAGACGCAAAGATCTCTGCAAAACTTCAAGATCGGTGGTCACCGCTTTCCAAGAGCGATGATTCGCGCTATGGGACTTGTTAAAAAGGCTGCCGCTTTAACCAACCTTGATCTCGGCAAAATCGACAAAGAAAAATGTGATCTGATCGTCAAGGCTTGTGATGAAGTGATTGAGGGAGCTCTCGACGATCACTTTCCCCTAGTGGTTTGGCAAACTGGAAGCGGCACCCAGAGCAACATGAACATCAATGAAGTCGTCTCTAACCGTGCCATCGAAATTGCCGGTGGTGAAATGGGTAGCAAAAAACCAATTCATCCTAACGATGATGTTAACAAATCTCAAAGCTCTAATGACACGTTCCCGACCTATATGCATGTCGCTGTTGTTCCTGAAATTAAAGAAAAGCTTCTACCGGCGGTAGCTGAGTTGAGAAAGACTTTCGAAAAGAAATCAGAACAATTTAAAGATATCGTCAAAATTGGCCGCACTCATCTGATGGATGCGACCCCTTTAACTTTAGGTCAAGAGCTCAGTGGCTTTTCGGCGCAACTAAAGTTTGCTGAAAGAGAAATCGAAAAATCTCTCGATGGGCTTTATTCATTGGCGCTCGGCGGCACAGCCGTTGGGACTGGCCTCAACACTCACCCTGAATACGCTGAGAGAGTAGCAAATAAGATTGCCGAGCTTTCTGGATATCCGTTTGTCACGGCTGAAAACAAGTTTATGGCACTAGCCGCTCACGATGCCATCGTTGCTTCAAGTGGTGCGATGAAAACCTTAGCGACAGCTCTCATGAAAATTGCTAATGACACCCGTATGCTCGCCAGCGGACCGCGTTGCGGCATTGGCGAGATTATCATTCCCGCTAACGAACCGGGGAGTTCGATCATGCCAGGAAAGGTTAACCCTACTCAGGCAGAAGCTTTAACAATGGTAGCTGCCCAGGTCATGGGTAACGATGCGGCTGTAGGTTACGCTGGGGCGACCGGGCACTTTCAGCTAAACGTCTTTAAGCCTGTGTTGGTGCACAACTTACTCGAGTCGATCACTCTCCTCGCTGATGGATGCCGAAGCTTCAACGAAAACTGCGCAGCTGGTATTGAACCTAACAAAGAAGCGATCGATCACAACCTCCACAACTCACTGATGCTGGTGACAGCCCTCAACCAGGTGATCGGATATGATAATGCTGCTAAAATAGCTAAGAAAGCCTATGCTGATGGTTCAACTTTAAAGGAAGCGGCAGTTGCGCTTGGTTTACTGAGTGCCGAAGATTTTGATAAGAATGTAAGACCTGAAGAGATGGTGCATCCATAGGTCGTGGTTTTACTTGGGGGAGTGGTGAAGTGATCAGAACAGTTTTTATTTTATCAGTTGCTTTTATGCTTGGGTGGAGTCAGGCCTTCGCTGGTTACATCGATAAGCGCAATACCTTGTTTAAAAATGGCTTTAACACACCTGGTTACTTCGACTTCTCCAGTGAAACAGGATCGATGTTTGGTGAGAGTATCAGCAAGCTCGGTGCACGTATCGGATGGCAAGTCTATCGTTACAACAACTTTGTTTCGGCGACGCTTGGTTATGGTGGGGCATTTAATGATTACTCTGAAACTCTCAACCAGTCTAAGACCTACGAGAGCTTCGAGCTTTTTTATCACGGTCCCATTGTTGCTGGTCACTTCTTTCTCGACAAGAGATTTGGCGGCAGCGTTTATTTGATGTACGGCAGCGGTAAGGTCGAAGCAAAAGTTAAAGATATTGAGGAAAAAGTAGATGAAAACTTTGCTGTCAACGAACTTGGCCTGCTTGCGGATTACGTCGTGATCAACCAGATTCAAGCGATAGCAGGTATGAATTTCAGGGTCGCTTCTAGTCCTAGTGATGATCTCGAAGACGAGAGCACTTCTGTGTCCTTGCTTGTTGGCGTTAGGGGAAGCCTGCTCTAAGCCGAACAGTTTTTAAGTTAAGTTATTGTAAAGACGGGAGCTAGAGAGAAAACCTTGCTTTTGATCGGTTGGCCGATTAGGTTTGAGGAACTAGACTTGCTTTTCTGGTAGGGTCCCAGGTGTTTTCTCTCTTCGTCACTTTCATGCTCATTTTTGGATATTTCGTTAGTGCCGAAAAAGCTCAGGCAAATCCATCAGCATTTCAAAGGTTTTGCGAAACGAGTGTCGTTTTAAACTCAGGTAAATACAAACTATTACCACTTCCCGAACTGATTGCATTAAACGAAAAAATTAGCTTCAGACGATTCAATGATTTTCGCGATTTGACGGCGGTAGAGCGTCTTTACTTATCTTCAGTGATCTCTCATAGGGGGTTTTTTCAAGAAAATCAGCAGTTCCTTCAGCGTGTTAATTTTCCTGAGTATAACAGAGTGATCTTGGAACTCGCCGATTTGAACTCCAACGGCAGAGTTGGCAGAAATATAGTTTTTGAACTGTTCCAAACTGCGACTTGGTATGCCCTAAACAAGAAAAAAGAGTCTTTCCCTAAACCAGTAAAGAGATATCTAAGTCTTATGCAGAAACAGCATGATGGTGAGATTGAAGCAGATCTAATGACCT
>CAZBDM010000006.1:0-1388 GCA_964490675.1 uncultured Oligoflexales bacterium | reverse complement strand
GCAGCGAAAGTAGCTGAGATTGTAGAAGCTTGGCAAACTTTTCAGAAACAAGATAGGGGAGCGGTTCCTTTAGGTACTCGATCTCTTCTTGGTAAGCTCATTTCCAGCCGTCTCGACGGGGCTCAAGGTAAGAGGCCTTACGTTCATGTCGATGGTTCTCCACCTGAGTACAGCTCTCTAGATATTTGGATCGTTAGGACAGCCTTGCAGTGGTTTTCCGAAGACTTATATTTTGATCAGGGTCTGCGCGTTTTTGAGGGAATCTCTGGTCGGTAGCTTTCATCGTCGACTTTTTCCGTTGAAATGCACTGTGAATCTTGTTACTCGCCAGCTGTAAGTTAATTTATTGATTACATTCCCCAAAATGAGGCGAGATATGCGACAAAAAATCACCAGTTATTCATTCGTTTCGATTCTACTTGGTGCATTAGCCGGAGTTGTCCCCGCTGTAGCATTTTCTTTCGAAAAACCCGATGCACAAAAGATTATCGCCTCTGTTTTCGAGCGCTACGACCCTGAAGAATTCGACAACGATCCTCTTAACGACTGCAAGGACGTTCGTCAGAGAGGTGAACAATCTTCCGGACAGATTTGGCAAGAACATCTACCTGACTTTGTTGGTTTTGACCTGTTGTCGGAATTTAACGCATGCATCTGGTATCCGGAGATTTATTCCGACCTACCTTCTTTACCAGCTGATCCTGCAAATATGCCGGCCAATCAGCTTGCTGTTGAGCTTGATTCCTTGGCTGAGGAACACATAACCGACTACAACGATGTCGATCGCGCCTTTCACCTAGGGCAGAGACAGACGTCAGATCCCGATAGTAATTATTTGAGACAAGAGTGTCAGCTGGACAACCTCAGAGAGATGATTTGGCAACTTCCTCCGTCAACTCCTGATCTTGTCTCAAAAAAGATCAATGAGTTTCTTTTCAGTAAAGGCTGCCTTAACGACCTGAAGATCTTTGATAAAAACGGTCTGACGACTCTTCTTAAAATCGCTAAGTTTAAATATGACTTTATGTCTCATCCATTTATCAAACCTATGCAGTTTAAGCTAGGACAACACCATGTTGTTAGAGGGGCTCTCGCATTGAAGCCGGGTGGAGGGAAACGACCTCTTATCATCATAAGGTGTGGAACTTTTTGTGATGCAACCGATGGCCTTGGCACAGGAATGTTGATTTCACACTATTACGATTCAACGCCTTTCAACGTTCTTGTCCTATCAAATATGACGGGCATCGTCGCTCAACATGAGTCCGGCGAGTTTGCTGCTGGCGGTCCTATCGAAGCGGGCCAGGTGTTAGATATTCTCAAGTTTATCGAAACTCAGCCGTATGCCGACGAAATAAAGGGAGTGCATTACGCTGAGTTTCGATAAA
>CAZBDM010000005.1:22505-26886 GCA_964490675.1 uncultured Oligoflexales bacterium | reverse complement strand
TTTCGCCGCTAAATCTTTGATGAGAATTTTGGCATCTTCTATTTTAAAAGCCTTGATGACAACATTGTTTTTAAATTGTTCGACCATTTCTGAGGTTTTCTGTTTTTCTTCAGGAGTGGGAGCCTTTTCGGGAGTTTTTGTGTCCTCCTTAGCAGGATGAGATTTCGCCTTGACTTCTTTGGACGGTTTGGCGAGAGCAGCAATATTGTTTTTAAGACCTTTTTGAACGAGCATAAACTCAGGTCCTTTTATGTTGATGTAACCGACAAACTTCTGGGATAGAAGCGGCATCAATTCTGTTCTAAATCTTAGAGAGTCGACCTTAAAAAGAGTCGAGTCTTTAAAGATTGGGTCCTGGTTGACAATACTTACGCCTTCGAGCTTAACACCAAGTCCAGTAAGAATCGTTAAGCGCGCCGATTGAAAGTCAATCTCAGCGTTCACATGTTCTGATACGGCTGCTTTGATTTGAGGCTTGAACTGATTCATGTCAACTGCAAAAGGGATAATAATTGCAGCCAAAAGAAGTACAATAACAACGCCACCAACAACGAGTAACAGCTTTTTCAAAAGGAACCTCCAGGAACAAATTAGGTAATGCGTAGAAAGAAGACTCAGAAAAGAGTCTATGATTTCAAAACGCAGTTTATCAGCATTTGTTAGTTTTTATAAAGGTGAACTTCTCTCATCTTTGCAGAGACGAGAGTTCACGTCTTACTGGTTGTGCAAACTCCATACCTATAAAATATGCAGTTAAAACAGATGATTGACGCAAAAGCTTCAAGGATTTTGTCGATTAGGTTTTGATTATGTCAAGAAGTTATTCATTATATTTGCAGCGAAGTGAAGGTTTTGATTAAAAAAGAGCAGAGAAAATAAGTGTGATCAACCGCATGACTCATCTAAGAGTTTGAAAAAAGATGAAAAAAGCAAACCGATTACAAATCTTTTGTCTTTTTGACAGATGTTAAAAGCTAGGCAGGGTATTTTGTAGATCAATCCGAAAGCTTAGAGAATTAAGTAAGATTCTTAGCTTTGGACTCACTAGTCATCAGACAGTCCATTTAAACTCATAAACCTTGATACTTTGTTGAAAAAGATAGTGTTAACTGAGACTCACGACGATTTCTTGTGCAAGTTGTTTGCTAGGTATGCTGATTGCAATGTTATTTGCCAAATAAATGACACGCAATCAGTTAAAGGAAAAATCTTATGAAAAAGTTTGGTGTGTTAGTATCGGTAACATTATTGATGTCAGCTTGTGGTGGAAAGTCAAAAACCCCATTGGAGGATTCTTCTGGTCATCCCTATGTCAATAAAATGTCTGTTAATAATCCTTACGGCAGTAAGCAGCTGTCGAAAGATCGCAAATCTGTCAGCAATATCTCTTCAAAGATCACTTCAGAACCAGCAACTAAACACTTGATTCAAAGTACTATGGTTGCTTCTCTAACCGCTGATGAAGAACAATTAAGAGAACAAGAAGATTATGTGACTCCTTGGCATACGGGAATTGTAGGCTGTGATGGCATTAAAATCTCTGCGCAAGGAACGATTTCAAGTTACGACTCAGACGAAGGGACGACGGCAAAGAGCGGCGGTAACATTCAGACGATCTCAAACGAGGCAGATATTACTATTTCTGGGCAGGGGACTGTTCTTGGTCACATCTCTGCGCAGGGTGCAGATAGTGATCTTAATATAAGTGGGCAAGCGACTGTCGGAAGCTCATTGGCCCCAAGTTATGTCAGCTTGACTGGAAAGCTAAATGGCAGTGATCAAGCAGAAGTCACGGGAGAGCTAAAAGAAGCGCAAGCTGTAACAGAATCAGAAAGTAATTGTGATCCACTTGGATTAGAGAGTCTTTTTGCTTTGGTAAAACCAACGGAAGACCCAACAGAAGATCAAGAAGTAGGACTTATATCAGACGAGACCCTTAAAGCGGGAGTTCATAGCTTTCAGAATTTCACAATTAGTGGGCAAGCAACACTAAGTCTTGCAGCTGATGGAGATAACAAGGAATTTATTATCTATGTTTCAGAAGACTTCACCATGTCTGGACAGTCAGAACTTAAAGTTCCAGCCGGTATCAAAGTGAGTTTATATGTTGCGGGACAAATTAAGATTGCAGATCAAACTTCATTAACTGTTTTTGGCAATCCAGATGATTTTCTGATGATTTCTAACTACGAAGGTGGCGGTGGTGTCTCACTTAGTGGCCAATCAGAGACGAGAGCTGTAGTCTATGCACCAAAAACAGATGTTTATCTGGCAGGTCAAAGTGACTTTAAGGGTGCCGTCAGAGGGCGAACCATTGAGTTAACCGGTCAGTCTGACTTTTACTTCGATCATGCTCTATCGGGAGTTGTCAAAGAAGATGAAGTGACCACACTCAATAAGTAAAAAAAACGCCCCTTTGTCAAAAAGGGGCTGGCTCGAACCCTTATTTAAAAAACCTAAACTGACTCCGAAAAATGTGTCCCAGAAAAGAGGAATCACCGGCCTGGTGATTCCTCGCACAAGCTGATTGTGATAGACCGCGTTAGTCAAAAGCATGTAACAAGTCTTGTTTTAAGACACAATTTTCGGGAGCGGTTTAAAATCAGTTCATTGTGGCAAAAGCAGGGAGTCTGTTTCTTTTTGGAGAGAAGCCAGATTTTTTCTTTTCACCGGCATAAAGCCAATCGATCTCTGGGTTCCAATGAAGGGGGAAGTCTTGCTTTTGGCACAGAGCGGCACTATGATTTAAATGCTCAAAGAAAACCTTCAAAGACTTACTGCGCATAGCGAGAGGGTTAAAGAAAATCTCTGGCAAGCTTGAACGCAGATAATTCCAAAGAAGTTTTACCCGTCCCATGGTAGATACAGAGAGGTCGGCCTCTTCTGGGTACTTACCATAACCAAAAGCTTTCTCAGAAACCCTGAAGTATAACTTTTGCCAAGCTTCTTCGTCTATTCCACAGGCATTCTGGAAGATTCCTTCAAGAACAAGATCAAAAAGGGCCTGAATATTGAAGGTAAATAGATGATTGAGGACAGCAAAGCTCGAAATCGACCAATAGAGAGTTTTCAAGCTGATTTCCACAGGTTTTTGAGTTCTTAGTTCCGTGAAGATCCATGGGTTTCTTAATGCTCCCCGGCCAACAATGACCCCTTGAACTGTTGGCGCTCTATTTATTCTTTCAGAAAAGCTCTGGAAGTCAGAGATATCACCTGAGCCAACGATAGGTATGCGTAACACTTCCCCGGCGAAGTTGATGTGCTGCCAATTTGCCTTTCCGGTATATCGTTGTTCTTTTGTGCGTCCGTGAATGGTCAGGCGCTTTAAATTAAAGCCTTCGAGAGCTCTAATGAGTTCTCTATAATCTTCGTCATGCTGATAGCCCGTTCGAATTTTCACACTTAACTGCTGGTCATTAAGATTTGATCTGAGCTTGTCGACAAAGTCATGAAACATCGCTGGGTCGCGCAGCAGTGAGCTGCCTGATCCACGCCCCACAACTTTCGGTGAAGGGCAGCCGCAATTGAGATCAATCGCGTCGGTTCTTTTTAATAGATCATCAGAAATGCGGAGCACATAATCCTCTTCCGGACTCATCACTTGCGGTATGACTCTGTAATTAACCGCTTGCTTGATTGCTTGGCTGTAGAGTTCAGGACACCAAGCAACAGGAGGGTTATGAGGGTTCGGGTAGTTTGCTGTGAGTCTAATAAAGGGCGTACCCATTGACGCCGGCGAAGAAGTCTGGGACATCCAGAGTCGAAAAGCGAAGTCTGAAACGCCTTCCATTGGTGCAAGTCCCAGTGATACTTTCATTAGATTATCGATCCCATAGGCTCGCGTAGGTTTTTACGCTCCTTGATTTCATTAAGAAGAGTATCGATAAAATCATCTCGGCCCAAGGTTTCTTGGTCCTTAAAGCCGTATCTTCTAATGGTTACTTGCTTTTCATCGACCTCTTTATTTCCGATAACCAATACAATCGGGATTTTCCTAATAGTGTTGGTTCTAATCTTTTTACTGAAACTATTATTAGAGTCATCAATTTCCACCCTGACGTACTGTTTGCTGAGCTGCTCTTTGAGCTCGCGACAGTAGTCGTGGCAGGTATCATTTACAGGAATCATCGCTACTTGTATAGGAGCGCACCATGTTGGGAAAGCACCACCATAGTACTCCATGATAAAGCTAATAAATCTTTCGTGGGTAGACAGTGGCGCTCTGTGAATAATAACAGGAACGGCTTCGTTTCCCTCAGCATCAATATACTTAAGATTGAAGTTTTGAGGACTTAAAAAGTCCACCTGAATGGTCGAGACCGTTTCTTCACGACCCATCAGGTTTTTAAACTGCACATCAATCTTCGGACCGTAGAATGCC
>CAZBDM010000005.1:17586-22495 GCA_964490675.1 uncultured Oligoflexales bacterium | reverse complement strand
CCGCCTCACCCTCGCCGACAAAATATTCGATACCTGATTCATCGAGGCATTTTTTAAGAATCGTTTCTGCTTCCGTCCACATTTGATCGTCACCTTTAAACTTATCTTTATTTTCTTCCCCTCGAATCGAAAGACGGAAGCGATATTCGCTCAATCTAAAAGTGTCGTAAAAGGTCTTGTACATCGCAAGTACATTGTCGATTTCTTGTTCAACTTGATCGCGTCGTAAATAAATATGTGCGTCGTTAAGGGTCATACAACGCACACGAATCAACCCTGATAGTTCACCCGATTGCTCAAAACGGTATTGGGTACCGTATTCAGCGAGACGTAAAGGTAGATCACGATAACTGCGTAGACTACTATCGAAGATAAGATGATGGTGAGGACAGTTCATCGGTTTGAGATAGTACTTTTCAACATGGCCGGTTTCCTCGTGTTTAATTTGCATGGGAGGAAACATTGACTCTTCATAAGCGGGTAAATGCTGAGAACGATGATAGAGTTTTTCGTTTGCAATATGTGGTGTAGCAACGCGTTTGTAACCGTTTTGAAATTCTAGCTCACGCGCATACTTTTCGATCTCGTCGCGAATCACTGTGCCGTTTGGAAGCCAAAGCGGTAGTCCTTTACCTATCGTTTCGTCGATATGAAAAATCTCGAGCTCTTTGCCAAGCTTTTTGTGATCGAACTCCTCAGCCATTTTTCTTCTTTTGAGAAAGTCATCCAGCTCTTCTCTCGTTTCGAAGGCTAAGCCGTAGATACGAGTAAGCATTTTGTTTTTCTCGCTACCTAACCAGTAGGCACCAGCGATGCGGTCTAATTTAAAGGCTTTTGCAGGTAATTCACCGGTATGCTCAACGTGAGGACCTTCACAAAGATCTACAAAGGGACCGTTCGTATAAAAGGAAAACCCATCGACTCCGCGTGATTTAAGGTTTTCAACGTTTTCTACTTTGTAGCTTTCGCCAACAGCCTTCATGCGCTCGACAGCACCCTCAAATTTGTCGTCGGCACGTTCGAAAACTTGTTTTTTACCGATGATTTTTTTCATTCTTTTTTCGACATCTTTAAGAATATTGTCTTGAATTTTGGTATCACCAAAATCAAAGTCATAAAAAAATCCGGTATCGGTCGGAGGACCAAAGCCGAGCTTAACATCAGGGTAAAGTTCTTTAACTGCCTGTGCTAAGACGTGAGCAAGGGAATGTCTGATACGGTATAGTTTGGGATTGTCTTTTTCTTCCATGGTGCTACTGTCGCCTTATAGTTGAGTCGGGAACAATGGTTATAGCAATCTCAGAAGATAAGCCCATAAGTTTTTAATGTCTAGAGGCGTGACGATTGCGTTTTTTGGATATAATTTGACGTTTTGTCGTCATTGCACTACAACATATAAGAGTATTTCTGTAATTTTAGGGGTTTAAGGTTCGGCCGAAACGATATATGAGCTTTTTCTCTCCAAGATCCCAAGACAAAAAACTACAGCAGAAAAAGGTGACTGACGACTTCACTAATTTCGCAAGGCCGCTTTTTGGGCTTTTTAGATCAGGCTTTCCTGAAATCATGGTCTTTGGTGCCTCTTTTTTCAAACGACAAGGAAAAGAGCCCATCGGTGGTGGCGTAAAAAGCTTCGTCACTCGTTCACTGCTTAAGCCTTGGCAATATCTTAGTGCAAACATGACTGAGCAAGAGGACTTTTGGAGTGTTGCTCTCGGCTGTCATTCGGGTCAAGATATTCATATTAAAGCGCTTGCTGAGTTGGCTAAAGTTGCGAAAGCTGACGAACACGATCTCATCTGTCCGAGGGTGTTGCCGATTGATGGTAAAGTCCGAGCTGCAATGAAAGTATCTGGAGCAAGACCTTCAAGAATCCATCATCCCTGTGCTGGCAAACATCTTCTTATGCTAGCTGCTTGTGATCGATATGGATACCGCAGACAAGATTATTGGCACGAAGACCACCCTGTACAAAAACAAATTCACGCATTAGTCGGTCGCAACGCTTCGAAAGAAATTAAATGGGTGCAAGATGATTGTGGTCTTCCGACGGCTGTCATGAGTGTAGAATGCCATTTAAATATGTGGGAAAAGTTGGCGCTTGATGAGAATCAAGACGTCGAAGTGATGAGAAAGCTGTGGGTTAATAATCCGATACTTTTAGCCGGTCACAATCGCTTAACGACAGATTTACTTGAGCGTTTTGCTGGCCGTATCCTTGTTAAAGAAGCAGGCGGGGGCCTTCTTATGGTGCAGTCTCTTCCTGAGATCGGCCAACCAGTGGCTGGTGCTTTCGTTAAGCTCGCTTCGGGGTTCAGAAAAGATCATCTTGCTCTAGGTTTATACGCGCTTCTCAAGCAGCAGGAAAAGTTACCCGCGGTTTTTGAAGAGCTCCTTCATTATCTTTACTCTCACCTCGAAGACTGGGTTCCTGAGGATCAAACCCTTATACTTCCTCCTCACTAATGCTGATACGGCTAAGAAGTTTTAGCTTATTTGTTTCTTTATCGATCTCATACTGACTGATTCCGAGGATTCCCGTGGTTATCACTCTGTTCTCTTTGACAATGACATCGCGACAGATTTCATCGCTAATTGTTTCGATTTCAATAATGGCATTGATGTTATTAGTATCGAGTACTTTAAGCCCGACCGATCCGTCACAAATATAGACGAAGCGGTTTTTTACTCCCAAACCGAATGGGTAGTTCATGTTTTTGACTGCTATAGTTACCGGAGTATCGATATTCTTTATGTCATAAATATAGAGTTGATTCCTCCTAGAAAAAAAGCGCTGTCGTTCGGCCTGAGAGGCCGCTTCGTCCTTGGTTCGAATCGTCACGTAGGCGCGATCCGATTCGGTAACAACAGGATCTTTTGCGCTAAAGTGGCTCACGGCTGAAGTATACTCAGGCCTGGTGGGGTCTTGCAGAGAATAGACGTACATGGCACTTGACGCCCCTATAAAAAGGTAGTCTCCGTTGCTATGTAAGGTCTCTGGCATGAAAAACGAAAGCTCTAAATCGCCACTATGGTTAGGATCTTCAGGATCTTCGAGAGAGTAAACTGATAGATAAGATCCGTTTGTATTAAGTGGTCCACTATCGAGAGGTGCTTCCCTACCACTATCCCATTGGTTGTCGTAATAGTCTGATCGATAGGAGTGATTAAGGATATAAAGGTGATCATTGACGATTGTAAAACGAGACGTTGAACCACCAGCACCGGCTCCGAGGCTTCCCGATAATCCACCTTCACCACAAGAGCTAAGAATCATCATTAAAATGGCAAACCATAGAGTAATCATCTTCATAATCTCCATTTTTTAATTTTTTACTTTTCATATCCAACGACAATTTTTTCTTCTTCTTTACACTGTTCCATGAGAAGTGGAGAGGGCGATATCTTTTCTTCAGTAATTTCAGAAGCCGTTTGAAGCTCAAAAACATTTTCCAATCTTTTGACGAGCTCAATTTTTTCTGCAGATAGATAAATCGTTAATAGATCCATAGCGCTGTCGGCGTAAAGATATTCGCCTTTGATGGCGAGATCGCTATTGCCGATAATATTAAGAAATGCCAGTGGAATCGGCTCTTCAGGATTACTGTTGTCAAAGATGTGAACGCCTTTAAAAATATCACTGACAAAGAGGTAGTCTGCATGAGAAACAACTTTGCCAGCGTTTTCTATCGATCGCGGATCTTCAACGCGAAATGAACTTCTGAAATCCTCTTCTGACATACAAATCGGTTTATGAGTCGGTGGCGAATACGGATTGTAATAACCTGAAGCAAAGGATGTCCAGGAAGCAAAGGCAATTATCGCTAATTTTAGCGCAATTGGCTGAGTGGTCGAATGCCTAGCTCCGTTTAACCCAAAGACGAGGTAAGCGATCATTCCAGCAAAAGTAATGGCTAGCATATCACCTGGATCGTAAGTACCGAGTTGTGGCCAGAGAGACTGGCTTATTTCATAACCATAGCTAGTAAAAAGCCAAGTAAGAATGAAAGAACTAATGTGTTTAAAGGTGATTTGAAAAAGTAGGTAAATCGCTAAAGCATGAAGAAAAGACGGAGCATGATTAAAAAAAACAGGAGCATCATGCTTGATACCGATTGATAAGTTCGCTTGTATGAAAGATGCTGTCAAGGGATCGAAGCCTCTGACAAAAATGTAGAAGCACCAGCCGATTATCAAGATCAGGACCAAAATGATTAGTTTCTCAAGAGTTTTTGATATTATCATCGTTTCAACCTCCGTTCCCTTAACCAGACGGGATGCCCAGCAGATTGCCGCAGAAAATTGACAACTTGTTAATATGAAAGAAAAAATAACACTTATGCGCAGGGTTAGAGATTTTGTGGTAACATCTCCCCGTCCTTACGGAGCCCGCTTTTTAACATGATGAAAAAACACCAGATTAAAATTGATGAACTCCTTGATGGTATGCGGCTAGATTTTGCTCTAGTCGAAGCAGATCTTGGTATCTCTCGTCGAAAAATCAGAAGGGTTATCGATGTCGGTGGTGTTTATGTTAATCGAAAAAGAGTTAGGGTTGCTTCTAGACCGGTCAAGCTGGGCGATCAAATTTCGGTCGAATATAGTCCAGAGGGCTTATCGAAGATTAAGCATGCGAGCTTTTCTTTCAGTGACAAAGATATTCTTTATCGAGACGAGCATGTGATTGCTATAAATAAGCCTCCTCTTATGCCTTCGCAGGCAACACGAGACCAAGCGGTTATTCATGTCGAACGTTATCTATCAGACTACCTGAAAGAAAAGGGTGAAAATCCACAGAAACTGTTTGTTTGTCACCGCCTCGATAAAGAAACAACCGGTGTTCTTCTTGTTGCAACTAGTGTTGAAGCAAGTACTTCGATTATGGAGCAATTTAAAGAGAAAACCGTAG
>CAZBDM010000005.1:9538-17576 GCA_964490675.1 uncultured Oligoflexales bacterium | reverse complement strand
GGGTCGCCCCCAAGCAAGAGTGGCGTTTTCAATGTCATCTCTCTCGCATTCACCCTAAGACGGGCATGGTCAAGAAGGTTTTTGCTGGGGGACGCTTTTCGTTTACTAAATTTAAGACTCTTTTGACCCATAAAGAAAAAAACTGCTCTCTTGTCGAATGCTATCCTGAAACCGGGCGTTCCCATCAGCTGAGAGTTCATCTCGATCATTCTGGGTTACCGATCGTTGGCGATAAACGCTATGGACACCGTAATCGTAAAGCTATTGAAGATGAACTTTTACAGCTTGCCTCCGTGCACCATCTCTTGCATGCAAAGACTCTCAAGTTTATTCCTTATAGACGGCAAAAACCCGTCACAGTCGAAGCGCCTTTACCGGAAAATTTTGCAAAATTCTTAGAAATAATCAGCTCCGAAAAAGTCCACTAAGCTATTAATATAACTAGTTGTAATTGGCCTTGTTGAGAATGCTCATAAAGTTTTCTCAACGAAATTCCGATACCACTTCTAGAATTTGTGTACGTTGGTTTTTCCATACTGGGTTTGAGGAGCTTTCATGTTGACTTCAGGGTTATTTCAACGCTTGTCCTATAACATTACCTTAGTCGCTGCTTGCTTTACGTTATCGGTTCCGATGACTGGCTGTGGTAAAAAAAATAAAGTCGATTCGTCTTCTCCGCAAAAGCCTCAAGAAGAAAACGTAACTGGTGCTACACTCGATCCCAACGGCTGTCGTCCAGCCGATCCGAGTACAAGAACTCCAGCATACTGTCCAAAGCTAAAACTGAATATTCTCGGCATGGATAAATTAGGTGGTACTGCGGGTCGCGCGACGAATTGGAGTCTTAAATGTTACGCGGAAGGCGATAATACTCGTCAAGTCATTATCTCTGCGACCACTCCAATTGAAGAAATTGAACCATCGAAGTTCGTACCTAATGCTGAGGGGATTATAACGGCGACTTTCGTTCCTGAAGAAGAGCGCGAAGGGCGTTTTCGAGTGAAGTGTCGCGATATTCGTCGCTGTATGGTTATGGAGCCAGCTGGAACTGACTGCACAAGTCAAATGAATCGTCATATAGAAGCTTATGATGATATCTTCGAAGTCCCATATAAGATCTTACCAGCAACGACTTCTCAAGCAGACAACGATGCTTTCTTTCAGCAGTTTGACTGTGAACCTAAGAAGAAAAAGAACCAAGGTTTAAAAGATACAGCTATGCTTGTTGGACTTGTTTCTTTGATTGGCTTCGCTGGCGGTGTTATTGGCCAGATCTTTTCTGATGGTAAAAGAGAATTAAGACAAGCTCGGTCAGCTGAAAATGCGGCCTTTGAACAAGCCGCACAAACTGGATCCGAACAGGATTTGGCGGCACTTGAAGCTGCTGAAGCTCGCCTCGAATCAGCACAAGCGCAAGTTGATGCGGAAGGTAATAACTGGACAGACGTAGCAATGGCCGGACTAAATGCTGTCCCAGCAGCTTTGGATAAGTTTGTTCCGGGTGGCACCGAAGGTGCAGTAGCTGCAGGTGTTGCAGCCATTTTGGGAACGACTGACGAAGATGTTTCACCTCATGAGTGTCTCGATCGTGTCAAAGGTCTCAGCGACAATCGTACGACACCTTCTGAGTCACAGGATATTATTCCAAAGTGATCTCTAAAGACCATAAATGATCAAAGCCCAAAGCAGCCCTCGCTTTGGGTTTTTTACGTTTGATTGAACAAGGTTCGTCGCAATCTCGATTTTTTAGGACCGAGTAGATCACTCTTAGTCGAGATTTTCGTCGCCACCTGGAGCACCGCAGTTAAGCCATTCACGAAGAGCAACTCTTTCTTCACTTGGCACATGATCGACGGGGGGCATCGTGTTGCCCGCTGGGCTGCCAGACGTGGAGAGGATCTTTTGTCGCCAAATTTGAATATCTGAAAGGCTATTTAAGTTGATTGTGACCGGTGCTCCGGCTCGCTCACCCTCAGCAAGTTGACTTGAGTGACAAGAGGTACAGTAACTAAGAAAAAACGACTCACCAAAATTGTCATAGTCGAGAGACGTACCTTCTTTACAATCTAAGACGGAATCAAGCTCGACCGACTCTTTATTTTCAATGACGGGAGGTGTCTTTTCTTCTTCTTCATTATTTGTATCTTCTCCCGCGGCAGGTCCGCAAACCTGAAGAAATGAGCTTAACATAAGAGTCATGCTGATTGAGATCAATTTTTTAAGACGAAGCTTCATGGGGCTATTCATCCTCCTGTTCTTCAGAGGATGTTGATTGCGCAATCAAAAAAGTCGCAGCTGGAAAATCTTCACCGTATAAATCGCTAAAGGATTGTCCCCATAATTGGAATAGAGCCGCGACAAGATGCTCCATAGTCAACGTGACCGTCTCGCCGCTTTCAATGGTGGCAAAAATCGGATCAATCGCTTTACCGACCAGCAAATCATTAGTGGCACCAAACACTTTACCGCCATTAAAATTTTGCCCAATCAATAGAGATGAAGTATAGGGCCAGTGGGCTTTAGTTCCATTGGTAAGCTTAGCAGTTCGACCCATGTCGCTCTTTACGATAATAAAGAGATTTTGGTCGATTCCTAAACTTTTGGCCTGATTCATAAGAACCTTTAGGTCTGAAAATAACCCTTCAAAAAGTAGCGATTGCTTAGCAAATAAATTGCTATGATCATCCCATGCTCGATCTTTGCCATACTGAAGCGATGCACATTGAGTTTTCCCCTCTTTAAAGAGATGGAGGGCGAGTCCTGCGGAGCGAAGAAACTCACTGTCATTCTCATTGAAAGAAAATTGATTGGCTGCTTGTTTAAGTTCAGCCTCCCAGTTGAAGTGAGCGTAAAAGGTCTGTAGTTTCTGTGAATCGATTGTTCCGGTAATACGGTTGTCGAGCATTTTATCATAGGACCATTTCATGTATTCTTTAAGAGCATTTTCATCAGCTTCATTCAGCGTCGAGCCGTTGCGTAATTGTTCGATAGTGGAAGAACTTATCATTGTAGAAAAACGTGAGTAACTTCCAGGAAAATAGGGAGCATCGATGGCGATATGGGGTATCGCCTTTGATCCGGATCTCTCGGCAGCAAAGTAAGTCAGCCAGTCTACCCAGCGGCTACTTCCTGATTCCTTCGAAGCACTCATATATCGCCTTGCATCTTCGTGGCTGAGACTACCGGTATATATTCCATTTACAATCGTTGAGATACTACCGTAGGTTGAGAAGAAGTCGTTGACGCTCGGCCTGTCGGGATGATCGATGAATGTCAAAGACGTGTCTGCAATCGTTTTTTTTGTGGCACCAGATTCTTTGTCTACGCTTGCCACCGATGTTTTATCATCGAAGACCATGGTTGGATCCCAACCACCGTCACAATGAACTGTGATGACATAAGGAAGCTGATTGGTTGTTGCCTTAAGCTTTAAACTACGCATAGTCAGCCAGGTCGCCAAACTTATTTGACTTCCCTTTTCAAAGAACTTTCTACGTGTTATCACTCGTTTCATTGCCTATACCTAATAAAGAAAAAAATCTGGACTTAGCATGATCGCCATAATTGTGAGAGACCATGCTGATTTTGTCTTTTCTGCTTCGCTGCCTGATGTGCTATAACCTTGATTCCAGATTGATTTAAGTTTTTCAAATTGTTCGTCTTCATTACTTATGTCAAGGGATGTAAGCTTTTTCCAAGCGGCAATGATTTGCTGATCAATCATATCTTCGGATTCAACGATTCCCTGGCCATCAGGAAGACCCGTTAAAAGTGTTCGCGAAGCTGCTTGTGATGAACCATTAAGTTCATCAGTTGCAATTGCAGAAGCAGCCTGTTGAGCAACTTTTTGAAGCTCTCTAAAATAAGATCCCGATGGTGAATAGTGATCTCTTTGAGCATCGTCTTCGCTACCTGGGTTGAGCTTGATCGAAATCTCTATTGAAGCTGCGTTGTTGGAAAGTTGTCTTAAGATCCCCTCAAGCTGTGCTGCCGTTAAAAAACGTGCACCGGATTCGGTGGTTCCTAGAGCGGTATCTGAGTCAGCGTCAAAAATATCGTATTGATATGATTCAGCACGTACCATCCTCATAACAGCTGAAGTTAGGCTGTATGTCCCTTCGTTTGAAAACTGCTGCTCAACGATGCGAAGAACGGAGCGATCAGCAGCGTTATTAAAAGGTCTTTGGCTTATATGGCTCCATAGACCTTTAAGCATACAAAGTTGGACTTTCGGATCATTCCCAATGGTTTCTGCAAGGTCGTCAAAAGACGAAATACTCAATCCAGAGTAATAGATTGGAAAGTTAAAGCCTGTCCCGTCATAATCGCGGTAGGAGTTCAAAGTCGAACCGTAGCCAAGTCCAGAAAGCGCTTTACCGATATTTACAAATTGCCGGTGACAACCCGCACAGTTTTTATCGTTGAGAGCAAAGCTTCGAGCGGTTCCAATATTGGTTAGATTTGTGCTATCGACTATTGAAAAATCATGTGCGCTTTTAGCGTCGAAAGTTTGACAAGAAAATCTCTTTAAAAAAGAAAGGCCTCGATTATAAGCGTCACTGTCGCCTTCACTGTCTGTTGTTGCAGCAAAGCCATTGCTTGCCAAGATTCCAAGAGAAGGACGTGAATCGCTATAACTTGATAAAAAAAGATTATCCTCATCGAATAATGACTCACCAGTGGGGACATTCCACAGGCTTAAAACAGCAGTTTTACTGATCGTGATTTTGCCTTTGAACAGTTCGTCAAATGAATGGCCTTGCGACAAGTGATAGCGAAGAACCCAAATCGGTTCACTTAAAATATCTTTTCGCATGTTCTCTAAATCAGACGAAGAAAAGTTGTCGTCTGACTCAGCGATCCGTTCTAGTTCCGGTAGGGTATCAAGATTGAGGTCCCAGAAACTTCGTGCTTTTTCACTAATCGCACGATGACTAGCCGAGTTGGCAAGGTATTGATCAATGACTGTAAGAAAATCTAGTTCTCCGTTAGCAAAAGCATCAACGTCTTCAGGAGAAGGCAGCTCGTTAAGGAGATCGATCGATAGTCGGCGCAAGAGTCGTTGTTGCGAGAGCAAATTGGCGGACAAGTTTTCTTCTTCTTCTTGCTCCTCGTCACTATCGCTTTGACCACTGCCACTACCCGGAGTCTTTCCACCGCCTGCTTTAAAGCATGAGCTTGAAAAAGCTAATACAGCGGTAAGCAAAAAGCTTAAAAAAATGTGGGTAGATTTGATGTGCAATGAAACTCCCCCCGACTTCCGTATCCTTTTGATAATATCGGATAAAATCCGATAATCTTTATCTCATTTGAAAATCGGCCGGAATTTTAGAAAAGATGAAATAATTGCGAGATCTAGCGTCTTTCTCGTTATCTATCGTCTAGTTTGCCGCGGTTGTCGTAATGTGAAGAGTTGGCAACTTTTTCGAGGCGACCTTCTGGCGTACAGATAAGCTTTTGAATTTTATTGGTTTTCTTGTTTAAAGGGCGACCAACGATGACGCTTTTGGGAGACTTTTTTGGTTCTAATAATGTGGCGAGGTTAGGGGACACAAAGACCATTGCGGTCGCATTTAATTTGCTGTGATCGCGTTTCAAGAGATTATCGAGCATGATTTGTTCGTTTGGTCTTTTCCAAAATCCTTCGCTGAAACACCAGTCCCGGCTTCTTTCTAGCATAGGACACGGCATCTGATGGGGGCAAGGATAAATAGCCTGGTAACCGAGTTGTATAAGTTCGTCTCTTAGCTGCATCATTTCTCTGCTGAGATCTTGGTTTGCAGGATCGAGGGTAAAAATGATTTGGTTACTTTGTTTTTTGAGTTGGTTGCGCCATAGTTCAGCAATGTTTTTTCGTGCACGTTCGTTAACAGAAAGCTCATTCCAAACGTAACCGAGTAGAAAGATCTGCAGGTCAAAATCTTGCGCTGGTCTTAAACGCAGTTTTTCAATGGGACAAACGATAGGTTTGACTTGAGCCTTGCCTTCACTAGTCAGATCGACAAGCTCAGCAGCTGCTCCCGCGAGAAGTTTACTATGATCGTTCAGTAAAAACTGAGCAGCTTGTGGTTGTTGTTTGACTCTGAAAAAAGCGTGGGCAAAGGCTTGGCTTAACGCACCACTTCCACAACCAATGTCGATGACTTGTACTTTTTTATCATGCCAGATCTTTCTAAGAGGGCTACGTTTTAAGCTACGCTCGAGAATAAGCTGTGTGCGGGCACAGTTGGAAAGATGAAAGCCAAGAAGGTAAGAGACTAACATCTGCTTATTTGAAAGTAGACCCTTTTTGATTTCTTTTCTTTCTTTAGTAAAAGTCTGCCAAATATCAATGATTGCTTGGCGATCTTGCTTGGCGAGGATTTTGGTCAGTTGGAAGGGGCTGAGTTGGGTTTTCTTGGTGCCGCGAGGAAAACGGCCATTCTCAAAAATTAATTTTTGCCAATGATCGATCATCGATCTAGTAAGGCGTACTTCTTCCTGGGCAGGAGGAGAGAGCTTGGGATTTGCTGGAGATTTTTTCATTGGATTCCAAGGTATTCGAATGGTTGGTCAAACAGAAGCTGCTTTTAACATAAAGACATTTAAAAAGAGACTAGGAAAAAACGATCTATTGAGAACAACAAGCTGCCGGCCGATGGTCTCTGCAGACCTGAAGGCTACGATTGATAAGTAACTAAAAAAAAGAAATTTATTGGGAATTAGGCGATGAAGCTGGCTTTTTTGATCTTATTTTTATTTGGCACAAGTGCAATGGCTATCGAGATCAAACCCTCGATTGAGGAGCTACAGAAGCGACAGTTTCTCGATGATTACTATAGCAACGTAGTCTTTGGTTATAAAGTGGTAACCGAAACTCCCAAGTATGCTAAACGTTATGTTGGTAACAGTCTTAAGTGTTCAAGCTGTCACTTAAATGCGGGCACCACTAAAGATGCTATTCCTCTTTATGTAGCGGGAATTTATCCTAAATGGCGCGATAAAAATGGTCGACGCAATGGCATTGGTTTGAGAATTAGAGAATGTTTCGTTTACTCCCATAATGGCATTATGCCATCCGAGAATGCCCCAGAGGTTCTCGCGGTAGCCGCTTACATCAGTTATTTGTCACAAGGTCAGGTGATTGGCCAACGTCCAGAAGGGCAAGGAGTGCCAAGTCTCCCTAGTACTGGCTTTGATCCTAACCCTGCGAATGGAAAAACAGTTTATAACGAAAAGTGTGCCTCCTGCCACCAAGCTAATGGCGCTGGTTTACCACCAGCGATTCCTGCTCTTTGGGGTTTTGACTCTTATAATAAAGGCGCAGGAATGAATAATGTTCGCAAAGCTGCTGGTTATATCTGGGCTAATATGCCGCTAGGCATGGGAAAAAGCCTGACTCACCAGGAAGCTTTTGATGTTGCAGCCTATCTTAACATTCAAATTAGGCCTGCCGATCCGCGCAAAGGTCGTTTCGTTAAATTATTTGAAAAAATAGCAAATATTGGCGGTGTCTTCTCTTCTAGTGAGGGCAACTAATATGAGAGCCATTCTAAAAGAGATGGTACCGAGTTTTGCTTGGTGGAACAAAGAGTTAAATGTCGGTCGTGAAGTCTTTGCCGGCTTTATCGGTGCCGTTCTTGTTATTCCGCAAGCGATTACCTTTGCTTATCTGGCAGGTGTCCCTCCAGAGTTTGGTATCTACAGCGCGATTTTTGTAACTTTTGCTGCTTGTCTTTTTGGGAGCTCTTCGATGACAGGTGGGCCTAACACAGCTGTAGCGATTCTTATCGGAATCAGCGTTCTTCCTTATGCGGGAAGTGGTAGTCCGCTTTATATTGACTACGTGATTTTGTTATCCCTTATGGTTGGAGTGATACAGTTTTTCATTTGGCTGTTTAGGGGCGGGACCTTTTTCCAATACTTCAGTCCATCTTCGATCACCGCCATTACAGCAGGAGTCGGGTTTCTTATCTTGTTTTCGTCACTCGACGGTCTATTGGGCATGAATAAGGTTGCTACCAGCTTCTTTTTTGAAAAAGCCTTTATTGTTGCAAGC
>CAZBDM010000005.1:0-9528 GCA_964490675.1 uncultured Oligoflexales bacterium | reverse complement strand
TTAATCCATATGCAGCGATTCTCGGCATCGTCAGTGTCGTTGCAGGTCTCATTTCGAAACGTTTTCTGAGTCGCTATTATATCTTAATCACAGTGGCTGTTGGTTATTTGTTTGGGTATGTCTTGCACCTCGGTATTCCTCAGCAAACGACGGAAGTCGATTTGCTGGGAAGTTTGCCATTTAATATCTTTCCTTTCCAGATGCCTAAGATCAACCTTGAGTACGCAACGGTTGCAGTCGAGCTTTTTCCAAACGCTGTGACTATTGCTTTGATTGGGATGGCGCAGTCGATGGTGATCATTAAAGATTTAAAGATTAATACGAAGCAACGCATTAATGTAAATCGTGAAGTTTTTGCTCAAGCCATGTCGAATATTCTTGGCTCTTTCTTTTCTTCGTTTGCCGGCTCAGGAAGTTTTAATCGTACGAAGGTCGGCCAAGAAATGGATTCGCAGACGCCTCTTAGTGGGCTTGTATCTTCTTTTGGTGTGTTGGTGACCATTTTATTATTTGGACCGGTTTTAACATTTATGCCGATGCCGGTAATGGCTGGCGTGCTTTTTCTGGTGGGTCTGGGGGTGATTAAGTGGCGTGAGATTAAAGAAATCTATGAAGATAAAAAAGAATTTGTCATCTTCGCTCTGACTTTTGTGACAATTATTTTTCTTGGGTTACGTTCTGGAATAATGCTTCAAAAGTAAAAATCGGTCATAATCAATTTAATGAAAAAGAAGTCCTTAAACTCAACGGAAATCTCTTTTATGCCTCTGTCGATCGTTTGTCAGAATCACTGAGAACCGTGTCTGATAAGTCTGTTATTCTCGACCTTTGCTTGACAAGTTATCTTGATCGTGCAGCCGCTAAAACGATATATAAGGAAGCAACGAATCATAAAGCAAATGGTAAGGACTTTTTTTTGATCGTTCCGTCTGAAAAGTATCGTGAGCTTCTGAAGTCAGTTGATAAAACCAATATTCTGCAATTTTTTGAGAGCTTTCAAGATCTTGCCGGTGAGTCTCACTTACCTAAATCTCAAGAAACCTCCGAGGCTGTCGCGTAAAGTGGCAAAGGCTAATGGTTATCTTTGTTTTTGAGGAAGTTGATGAGGGTGAGGACCTTTTTCGACGGTTGGCCGTAGGTTGCGAGGGTGATGGGTCTCTCAATGTTTCTGGTTTCGACGATGAAGTCCTTTGAAAGAAAACCGCCTGCAGCAAATGTCAAAGCGCAGGGTTCATTACTGAGAGTATTTTTTAAATCGTCGAATGAATCGACCATCTTGATATTCACAGGATGTACCTTATTTAAGAAGTTTAACCTAAGAAGCCGCAGAGCTCCGAGAAGAGTTTTAGAATGATAAAGCTTGATGTTACCAGTGCTGCCCCCGAGTTCTTTGCATCTTGTCTTTTTACCTAAATAAGCGTCTGTGAGATCGTCTATAGAAGCTTTTTTAATGCCACTTGTTCTACTGGCATAAAAATAAAAGCTCATCTTACCAACTTCTTCGACTTCTAGAAGGTGTTTGTGGAGGGTGTAGATTTTTAATGATCGAAGAAATCTAACCCACTGCTTAACATTCCAAATAGAAATAGCAGCATCGATCAATTGTTTTTCGAGATTTTTAGCGGCGATCTTAGGACCGCTGCGTCTCACTTCAAGGGTTATGTTCGTCTTTTCATTAAACTCATACTTTATGCCATCGAAGAGTTGAATCATTGGCCCTTCGCCGCCGTCGATGATAATTTTTTCGGCGCAGTCAGCCCGGCCGGCGGTTACCAATATGGATAAGGCAAGTAAGGTTGTTGCTGTACTAGACAATCATGCTCCCTTCATGGAGGTCTTTCCCCAAAGGAAAAATGGGCTGTAATTTGCTCTAAACATAAATGATAAGATAATTGGATAAAAAGTTTAAGCTAAGATTGAGTCTTTGTAGATCTCAATTTAGGTTTGATTTAAAGCCTATGGGTGTCCTAATTTTATAAATGAATACAGGCGCTTATTGGACCCATTTTGTGCCTTTGGCAGGTGGGCAAGATTTATGTTACTTTGACGCCTCGGCTTCATGAACTTAAGGTACGGTTATAATCATGACTCTAAAAAATCCTCATCAAAAACTCCACGTTGGAAAACCAAAATGGCTTAAGACGGAAATACCAACCGGTCAAACGTTTTTTGAGATCAAAAGGGATCTGCGTAACCGCAAACTAGCGACTGTTTGCGAAGAAGCAAAGTGCCCGAACATAGGTGAGTGCTGGAATACGAGAACAGCCACGTTCATGCTGATGGGTGATACCTGCACACGGGCTTGTCGGTTTTGTAATGTCAAAACTGGCGATCCTGGTGGTTGGCTAGACCCTGAAGAGGGAATGCAGGTTGCGGAAAGCTGCAAGCAGATGGCTCTTAAGTATGTCGTTCTCACTATGGTCGATCGAGACGATCTTGAAGATGGCGGAGCTAAGCATGTCGCTGAAGTGATCAAAGAAATTAAGAAAGTTAATCCTGGCATCGTTGTTGAGCTTTTGGCGGGAGATTTTAAGGGGCAGGATGAAGCTCTTAAACTCTTCTTAGATGCCGATCTTGATGTCTACGCCCATAATATCGAAACAGTCGAAAAGTTGTCTCCACGTGTTAGAGACGCACGCGCGACTTATAAGACTTCTTTGTCTATTCTTGGGCGGATAAAGACTCTTAGTAATCGCCCTATTTATACTAAAAGCGCACTGATGCTTGGTCTTGGTGAAGAGCGCGATCAGGTTGAGGCTGCTTTACGAGATTTAAGAAGTCAGGATGTCGACTTTATAACGATCGGTCAATACATGCGCCCGACTAAAAAGCATCTCGCTATTAAGAGGTGGGTTCCTCCCTCTGAATTTAAGGACATAGAAAATTTAGCATTAGAACTGGGATTTCTATCGGTAGCATCTGCTCCCTTAGTCAGGAGTTCCTATCGAGCAAGGGATTTTTATGAGCAGGCCACAGGCCGTCAGCTCTGAGCGAGCCGCAGAAAAGCCAGTGAAAAAGCGCTTATGGAAAGACACGATTCGACCCTATCTTATCGGGGTACTGGCTTTCTTTCTGGTGTTTGTTGTTAGGCGTTTTCCCGTATTTCTGGTGGAGCCCTTTGGGCTCTTAGTCGCAAAGGTGGTGGCGCGTGTTGCCAAAAAAGAACGTCGCATTCTGTATCAAAATATTGAACACGTTCTCGGTCTTCCCTCTCATAGTTCTTTCGCGCAGGAATTCGCTAGACAAGTGGTTAGGCATCAGGTCTTTGCGACCTTGGAAACTCTTATGTCGGTTTACCGTCCCGAACTCCTCACGGTTGAGGGCACCGGTGAACTAAGAGAGAAGATGACCAATCTTGAAAGCCACTCGAAAGGACAAATTGTCATTACCGCTCATATTGGCAGCTGGGAGCTCTGCGGCCGCTTTTGTGCGCAGGCGGCCAATAGGGATCTATTTGCTTTGGCCAAGCCTTCGAAATCTAAAGAAGTGACGAAGCTGCTCGATGACATGCGCGCAAAGATGGGTATGAATATTCTCTGGACAGATCAGAAAAGTCTCTTTAGAGATATGATTAGGGTTTTGAAAGAACATAACTGGTTGTCTTTTGTTATGGATCAGAAGCCTGAGGGACGAGTCGGTCCTGTTGTGCACTTTTACGGACGTCCCACCGAATTTGTGTCGGGACCAGCTTCGATGGCGATCAAATTTAACGTCCCGTTGTTGGCGGCGTTCTGTGTCAGAGAGGCGCCCTTCCGCTACCGCTTGATCGCAACGGAAGTGATCCCTTCTGAACATGGCATAGAAGACGAAGTCGTCTTGACTCAAAAAATTGCCAATGAAATCGAGCGTGTCATCAGAATCTATCCGGAACAGTGGTGCTGGAACTACAAACGGTGGCGTCTCGAGGAGCACCCCGAGCTGTCTAAGTCTCCAAATTGACCGTTTTCTTTTGGTCAGTTAAGATGTCAGAAAACCATCATATAAAGATTCCGATATGATTAAAGTGCTGAAAACGGCAACTCCCCTAGCCAGGCGATTCAAAATCAACGAAAGAATTATTTGGGAGCTGTTTTTGATGCTGGCAGTTTTGTTTCTCGCCAAGCCTACACTGTATTCCACCTTGATTGGGATCGTTATTGGTCTATTGGGGATGGTTATTAGAATCTTTGCGTCAGGATATAAGTTGAGTGACAAAAGATTGTTGGTTGATGGGCCTTACCGGGTTGTGCGTAATCCTCATCTTCTTGGTTCAAGTATCGTTGCTCTCGGACTTGTCGTCGCTTCTAGGAATATCTACGTAAGTTGTTTTGTCGTTGTATTTTTGATGTTTGTCTACCGGGAAATTATCAATCTGGAAGAAAAGAAACTTCGGGAACTATGGGGGCCGGCCTACACAAAGATAAAAGTGCACATAGCGGGTTTTATACCCCAGTTGATCCCGGCCACTACTAAAACGACCGGTAGCCAGTCTTTTTCTTTCAGACAAGCTCTAATGAAAGAACCTCACAAAGAAATGAACGCTTTTTTGGTGGTTGCATTAGCATTTGGCATCCTTTACGGCAAAGTCTATATAGAAGAGGATCTTTATTATTTTGCGGGTGTCGGCGCTGTTTTTTTTCTTTCGGTCTTATTTAGACTTATCTTTGTCAGGCGTCGCTCCCACTAGCTAAGGAAAGGTGAGCCATGACAACCCCTCGATCAAGTCACATTCCTGACTTTTTAGCTTTTCAAGATATGCTTTCAGATGAACAGAAACTCGTTCAGCAATCGGTAAGAGAATTTGTTAGCAAAGATTTAGAGCCGATTATTCGTGAGTGTTATCGCAATGAAGTTTTTCCAAAGCAGCTTATCCCCAAAATGGCTGAACTTGGTCTTTTAGGCTCTAATCTTAGCGGCTACGGTCTGCCGGGGCTTGATCAAACCTCTTACGGGCTCATCATGCGGGAGCTGGAAAGGTGTGACTCTGGCATCAGAAGCTTTGCATCTGTTCAGGGTGCTCTTGTTATGTATCCGATTGATCAGTATGGCAGCGAAGCACAAAAAGAAAAATGGCTTTCTGGTCTAGGAAAAGGTGAAATCATTGGTTGTTTTGGGCTCACTGAGGCTGATGGCGGATCTGATCCAGGTGCGATGAAGACGAAAGCGGAACTAAAAGACGGCAAATGGCATCTAAGCGGATCAAAGATGTGGATTACAAATGCTCCCTTTGCCGATATCGCCATCGTTTGGGCGAAAGTCGGCGATAGCCATGGGGCTTTTATCGTTCCGCTTAAAGACCGAAAGGGTGTAACCATTAAAACGATGGAGGGTAAACTTTCCTTGCGTGCCTCCGCAACCGGTGAGATTTACTTTGACGACGTAATTCTAGGGGAGGATGCGTTCCTTCCAAAAGCTAAAGGATTGAAAGCAGCACTTTCTTGTCTGACTCAAGCGCGTTACGGAATTGCTTGGGGTACGATTGGTGCGGCAGAAGCCTGTTATGATGAATCTGTCGGTTATGTGAAAGACCGTATCTTGTTTGGCAAGCCGTTGGCCACCAAGCAGCTCGTCCAGAGGAAGCTGGCTCTCATGCTTTCTGAGATCAGCAAAGCGCAGCTTGTTGCCTTACGCCTTGGTCAGCTGAAAGAATCAGGATCGCTTCACTTTGGCCAAGTTAGTCTCGGTAAGCAAAATAACTGTCAGATGGCTCTTGATGTGGCGCGCACCTGTCGTGATCTACTCGGTGGAAACGGTATTATGGACGAATATAAGGTTATGCGTCACATGAATAATCTCGAAACCGTCTATACTTACGAAGGTACTAACGATATCCATCTTCTCATTCTTGGCTCGATGATTACTGGTGAGTTCGCTTTTTAGGGCTTTTGGTCGGTGGAAAAAAAGAGTGTGGCAACTCTGATCTAAAGGGGGTCTCAAGGGGGTTGGGTAAATAGATCAGAGTGCCAGCCTTAACACTAGGGTCAATTGGCTTTCGGGTTCAAGTCATGCCAGTTGTTATAATACTATTCGGAAAGTTCATTTTTGATTTTAGATAAATCATAATTTGCTTGTAGCAAACGATAAATATTAAGAAAAATATGAAGAAAAAGATTCTATTTTAAATTATTACTCGTTGAGCGAGTAGTTTGAGTAAACACTCCGGCAGATTCCCAGTGGTTTGCGGTTTTTTCTCGATTGCTTCACACAGACAAGTTTTAACTTCTCATCGCAAAAGTATTGAGGAATAGAAGGCTCAGTTATAAGAGAAGAGCTGAGGTCGAGAGCGCGTTCGTGGAGTTCATGTTGAGAGTCCGTGTAAAGAGGGCAGAAACCTTTTTCCACCGATCTTAGCCCGCAACTTCCTGTGCCGACTGAAAAGCCTGGTTTTTGCAGACAGCGAGGAATGAGTTTCTGCCCTGGACGCCAACCTCTCTTATAAGCCCATGTGCGACACTCTGGGTGAATCGTGTTGCTCGCGATTTCTAGAGCGGAGTTGCAGAGCTTGCGAGGTTGGTTAAGGCGGAGATTCGTCGCTAGACTTTTTATAGAAGCGGTGACCTGGTCGGCGAAATCATCCCTATAAATCTCATTGCAAAACTGCATGATTTGTTGAGAAGTGAGCTGTTGGAAATTTGTGATCGGGGTGGAAAAATTTGTTTTGTTGCTCGCTATTCTTAAATCGAATGCATTTTGAATCGGTTCTCCAAATACTTCAAGTTCATTAATCATATGGCTCTTGCTTGTTAAGTAGCTGTCGTAGGCGCAAACAAAGACACTGTTCGCGCTCTTTTCTGACTCGGAGGTCAGCCAGTAAATGGTGATCTCGGTGCGTAAAGAAAAGTTCATTGTTTCAAAGTGTTGATCGACGGGATGATTGATTTGAATGCCTATATCAATTCCGGTCTGGATATATTCTGGTTTAAAGATCTTTCGGCTTCGAAAAGGGGCCTCGGGAAAGTCTTGTTTGTTTCTATAGAGTTTGTAGATTTGTTTGAGTGACTTCTTGTCTCGTTGTTGCGTTTTCTCAAACTCCTTAGGAGCTTCAGCGAGCTTTTTTTCAGAAGAAGAAAAGCATCCATCAAGTAATGGAATTGTTACCAGAATTGTAAAAAGCAACTTTTTCAAAACTTCACACCTGGTTTATGGTTGAAAGTTAAGACCAAACCAAGTGGTTGTTTCGACGGCTCTATGAAAATATTAAGAAAAAACAATCTGAAAATATGTAAAGTATCAAAAAACCAAGAATTCTTTTGAGAATTCCACACTCTAATTTATGGTGGATCTGTTTTTTTGAAACGATTTCTCTGATGTTCGTTAACAAAAAATAAAATGCGTCGATACCTAGTAGGTGAATTGCTGCACTCAGATTCAAAATAAAGAAGGTTTAAATTGAATCAACTAGACTTAGCAAATAAATTAATCTTCGTAAAAAAATACGACAAGGCTGACCGCCTTCTTGATGATATTTTGGAGTCCACTGATGGTCAGAATAATCTTCTTATTTATCTAAGAAAGATTGAATTAGCAGCAAAACTTGGCAGGATAAAATCGCTTAGACACAAATTAGAGAGCTACGTTAAATCTGGAAAGTTATCTGAAAAAGTCGGTAAGCTCGCCATCCTCTTCTGTAAACAACACCTAGACACGGTTGATGATAGTGAGCTTTCCCGTAACTTTCAGGATTACATTAAAGAGTACGGTCCGTCTGCGGCAGCATACTTTGGTTTGGCTTTTAGTATGGAATGTCAGGCAAACTATGATCGAGCTATTTATAATTACGAGCAGAGCATTAAATTAGATCCTGATTGGTATCCTTCTTACTTTGGCCTCAGTCAAATATACTATAATAAAGACAACGAAGCGAAGGGTGATCACTTCTTTTACCTTTTTGAACAGGCCGCGCCCTACAATTTATACGGGAACTTTGAAACTCACAAAAAACTCAGTAATGAATTTCTTGAAAATGAAGAATACGAAGCAGCCGAGGCTGCAATTAAAGCCTTGTCTGAATGGTGGATCATCAATAAAGGTGTGTGCCCGTCAGAGATTCAAGTATATGAAAACTTCGCTTTAGCAAAAATTGCTGAACAAAAAAACGATACCTATCGTGTAGAACGTTTGCGAAATCGTGGCATCAGCCTCGCAAAAAGTGTGCTGATCGACGAGTCAGCCAAAGAAGGTGTTCTCTATTTTATCGCTAAAGTACTGGAAGAGTTCTCGCAGTTTGATATTGCTTTTGATTATTACAAGACGATTCTTAAAAACTCTGGTCGTAATCCAGTTATGATTCAGAAGATAGGAAGTCAGTTTCTTTCGATGGGCGAGTTTGAGATGGCTCGCGAGTTGTTTAATGAAGCATATCAATCAAATCCCGACAACGCTGAGATCAGGTTTTGCTTACTTGTCAGTAACCTAAGGCTTTCTGGTGTGAATGTTGAAGAGTATCTGATCGGCAGGGAAAGGCTTGTTAAACTACTTGATGGTCAAGCAGATAAAGTCGAGATTCTGGCGCTTCTCCATGCGCTTCTTGCCAAATATCAAAAAGATGCTTTCGTTCACGCAAATTTGGCGGATACGTATCTTAGGCTCGGTAATCCCCAGCGTGCAGAAAAACATTATAAAACGATGTATGAACTAGATCATGCTTCGCAAAAAACAGCGCTAAAATACGCGTCGTTTTTGATGCAGCACGGTGACGCTAGTGAAGCAATGGATATTCTTGAAAATATTAACTCTGAAGACTTCAGCGATGAGTTAAACGCAGAGATTATTTGGCTCAAGGCAAATCACTTCGCAAAAGAAGAAGACTACGAAAGTGCCATTGAGTTGATAAATAAAATTCTTCAGATTGATCCTTGGAATGTCTCTTATCTAATCCAAGAAATTAACTGTCAAACGAAGATGAGTTATGAAGATAGTGAGGAATATTTAGACGCGGCTTTAGAAAGTCTGCGTAACGGTGAAGAGTCGGAAGTGAGTTGGAGCGACTATGACAGGGTGACGCAGAAACTCGAACAAGATCATCGTTATCAAATCGTTTACACCCGACAAAAGCTCAAGTTTCTTTACAAAAATGGATCAAACAAAAGCCTGGCTAGAGTCGTCAAAGCGGCCTCCCAGCATGATCCGATGCGAGGAACTTACGACTTTATAAGACTTTTGAATACAAATTTTGATGGTCCTAATATCTATTTTGCTCTAGGTTTATTATTCAAGGATGTTTGGCAGTTGGAAACTTCCACTATGTGGTTTCAGCAACTTCTGCTTAATCATCAGGCCAGCGAGGAAGATAAAAGAAAAGCCTACCTAGAGCTAGCTGACAACTTTATCTGGCAAAATAAATCCCTCCCTAAGGCGATTGAATATATCAAGATTGCCATGGATATGGGTGAGAGAAACAATGAAAGAGCTCTCGTTTACCTGGCTCACGCTTATCTCAAGTCAGGCCAGATGAGAGAAAGCAATATCTACCTTGAGCAGCTCTCTGCCAGTGAAGACAAGGAAGCTGTCTATCTCAGAGGGCTCTATCATTACCGCAACGGCTCTGAA
>CAZBDM010000004.1:26926-29728 GCA_964490675.1 uncultured Oligoflexales bacterium | reverse complement strand
CAGCCAAAAAATGAACGATGTCGCCTGCAAAAAAAATGATGAGAAAACAAATGAAAAGCTTGTTACAAGTTTCAACTTAGATAAAACCCACTTTGATGGGCGCAGCGATATTACTAAAAAAGCTGTCGACTTTATTGAAGCTCATCTTTTTTATCACATTGGGATAAAAAGCCTGGCGAAAAAAGTCGGCGCGTCAGAATCGAGGTTATACCGCAACTTTATGGAAGACTTAGGGGTGAGTCCGGCTAGGTTTATTAAAGACAGAAGACTTGATCACGCGCTTTTTCTTCTGAAAAACCCTCAATTTGATGTCGCTCAAGTCGCTTATCAGCTGAATTATCAAACGGTCAGCGCCTTTATTTCGGCCTTTAAAAAAAGATTTGGAAAAACTCCAGGACAAATCTCAGCAAACTAAAAAGGAGGCTTTAAAAGCCTCCTTGTAAGTCTTTTTTAAATCTTTTTTAGTGAGCTTCTTCACCTTTCGTTGCTGATTCGCCTTTGGGTGCGGACACAAGTTTCATCTCAAAGCGTTCAACCATTTTGTCTACGTCACAGGCTTCCCCGAGGCAGCCGTAGATTTGTTGGATACGGATAATATCGCCACGTGATACACGTCGAGTAGACAAACCTTCGCCAATGAAAAGCGAAGGGTTCATGATCGAGTATGGATCTTTTGTTTCAGAGATGTGGGCAAGGCCTAATAGATGGCCGAGCTCGTGGAGAGCGAGAGACTCCATATCAACAACCTCTCTTGTCGGTTCCGCTGTAAGCTTCATACTGTCACCGATCAGGTAGTACTGACTGTTATAGCGGATGTCGGCAGTGGCGATTGCCGAGGGGTTACTTGATAGATTATCCCAGATGGTCGTTGCTAGTACGATTTGATCTTTTCCAGTCTTGTCCCAGTCGAAGTCTTTGTAGTGGCCGTTGACGAAGTCGGTCAGTGAGCTATAAAGATCAGGAAAGCTGTCTCCTCCCCTTTCGTCCACTCCAAGGTAGTCAAAAAGCTGTTTGCCAACAGCATCTTCCCAAGTCTTCATCGCATTGATAAGACCCTGCTCTTGGTCTTTAGAAAGAGTCGAGCTTAGTTTAAATTTAATCGGTAGATCCACCCATCCTTCCGTTGAATGAATGCCGTATATAGGCGAGCTTGGATCTTTTGCTTCCTCGCTGATCTTATCTTCAGGAAAGTCTTCTTCCATTGAAACCTGGTACATCTGGGCACCGCAGGCGATGAAGTTAAGAAACATGGCGAGAGTTGCTGCGATCAGCACAAAATAGCGACTAAAAAACTTGGTGGTTGTCACAATGGTCCCCTTTGGAGGAGGTTAATACCCAATTAGTCCTCATAAAATGGCTATCGTCCAACTCCTTTTGTTCTTTAGTAATTGGTCAAAATATCTAGAATTACGTAAGAAAATGGCAGAATTAGAATGAAAAACTCAGTCTAGTAAGCGACTCAGGGGAGTTTGATCTCTTACCAAATTCTTTCAAGCTTGATCTTAGCCTCAAGTCTTGCTGAAGGCGGTATTTTTTCCGGGATACCGCGTGCTCCGTATGCCAGGTAATCTGGAATGACGAGTCTTCTTTCGCCTCCCTGAGCCATGCCGACGACACCTTTTTCAAGGCAAAAGATAAGATCGCCCTTACCGATGATAAATTCGAGCGTCTTCTGACTCTCAACAGCGACAGGACCTTTTTTGCCTAGATAAGATAACTCAGCTGAGATTTTGACTTTATCGCCCCAGCTGGCCTTTTTTCCTTTGCCCAAAACAAGCTCAGTATACTCCAGACTTGTGATGGCCTTTTTAATGTCTGGGACCTCTACTTCAGAGGAAGTCTCTTCGGGGGGGGGATCTTTTTTCCTTGAGCTTAAGTCACATCCGAATAAGATAAGTGCTACAAAAAAGAGCCAATAAGGCATATCGATCAATCCTCCTAACCAAGAGATCATCATGACGCATTTAATCGGTCAGAGCAAACACCCCGTACTGGCACTTCATGGCGGAGCCGGTCCCTCAGACCCAAAAGGAGATTGGGCAGTAGAAGCCGATAAAGAAATCATCGCAATTGCTCAAACTCTTGTAAAAGCGCGCAGTCATCTATCAGCTCTGGAAACCGCTCAAAAAGGTGCAGAACTCCTAGAGGATAGCCCCCTTTTCAATGCTGGTTTGGGAGCGGCGCTGCAAAGCGATGGTCAAGCAAGGCTATCCGCATCGCTTATGGATGGAGCCAGTCAAAAGTTTACCGGCATCGTCAATGTGTCTTACCTGCAAAATCCTTCAAAGCTTACGCTTCACCTCCAATCTGAAAGTGGCTCTCGAGTGTTAAGTGCTCCCGGTCACGAGCTTCTTGCGAGAAAGCTTGCTTTGCCGGTAAGTTCACCACTTACAAAAAAGACGGTTGCTTCCTGGGTTGAAAAAAATAACCTCGACTCAGCACGCTCTGATACGGTTGGTTGTGTGGTTGTTTGCGATCAAGGAGCTCTTTCCAGTGCCACCTCAACGGGAGGTATCGGGCTGGAGGTTCCTGGCCGCGTCAGCGATTCACCGACGGTGGCGGGTAATTATGCGAGTTCTTTCTGTGCCGTAAGTACAACTGGGATCGGCGAAGAAATTGTTGACGATGCTTTGGCCGCTCGCATCGAAACGCGCGTGCGCGATGGTTGCAGTTTAGAGGAGGCTTCGCGTCGCTGTCTAGAAGAGGCTCAGCAAAGAAAAAGAAATTATGGCTGGATCGCTGTTGACTCTTCTTTGAACTGGAGTGTTGCCTACACAACATCGAACATGGTGTTTTGTGTTG
>CAZBDM010000004.1:11552-26916 GCA_964490675.1 uncultured Oligoflexales bacterium | reverse complement strand
GATTTTGAAGGCAATACTCTAGCCTCATCCTTAGATCACAAGAAAGAGAAGATTTAAGGCGTTTTTTGACAATGCTCGCTTGTCCAGCGCGCCCAGTCTAAATAATAATTTTTCTGATCGTCAGGCGCGGTGAGAAGCCTTGGGCTTGTGATATTGGCCTCTGAAATATAGCCGCCAATAATATCAAACCCAATAAAGAAGACTCCCTTTTTCATAAGCGCTTCGGCACAGCGCTCCACTCTTGTCAGCTCTTCTTTTGTCGGTGAGTAAGAGTGAAGTGACGCGCCGGCTGCTGTATTGGCTAGATAACTACCCTCAGAAGGTTTTTTAAGACACCAAGAAAGAGCCTTGCCACCAACTGAAAAAGTTCTAATTTCTCCTTTTGAAATGTTTTCATCAAAAGCCTGGATGAGCCGCAAGGCCTTACCATCGCCGGTCGCCTCGATAAGTATATTGAAGGCTTCGTCTTTTTGGTGCTCGTTAAGATTTAATCGAAACACCCCACGACCACCAAAAAGATCGAGAGGTTTAACGATCGCGTCACCGTTGCAGTCATGTTCGATAAAGCGCATAAGAATCTCTGGGTCAGAAGCAACGAGAGCATTCTTAGCGTCTTTTTCAAAGTCAAAAACGGTCATTTTTTCATTGATCGATCTGAGAGCTTCTGGATCGTTAAAAAGGTGGACCTTTTTTTTAACCGAATCAAGCAACCACGTGGCTGCGATGTAGTTCATGTCAAAAGGTGGATCCTTTCGCATGTGAACCGCTGTCATTTCCTCTAGTTTGAGCTGCTTTTTTTCGGCTAGTTTTAATGTTGCCGGGTGATCGTCAAATGTCATCTGCTGAGCAACACAGGAGCCTGAATTATCAGATTTTTTCCAGAATAACGAATTGATTTCAGTAAGGTAGGCCTCATGCCCGAGGGCTTTTAGTTGGTAGGCCAGCCTTATGGAGGAATCAAGTTTCATGTTGAGTTTTTCTACTGGGTCCATGACAAATAGATGTGTTTGTCTCATTTGCGCGTCGCCTTATTGTGCGTTCAGTTTGGTGATGATATGACCCCATCATCGAAGGGTGAGACATCAGCTTGTCAAAATCCTTGGTAAGATACAACGCCAGAAAGGAAAAATTCCATGCAATTGAGAAAGATTGAAGATCTCGACCTAACCGATAAGAAGGTCTTTATCAGGCTAGACCTTAATGTGCCGCTTAAAGACGGCAAAATAACCGACGAAACACGTATTAAGGCAGCCCTTCCAACGCTTAAGTATCTTCTTACTAAGACCAATAAAATCGCTGTTGCTTCTCACTTAGGAAGACCAAAAGGTAAAGTTGTTAAAGAAATGTCTCTCGAACCAGTCGGATTAAGACTAGCTGAACTTCTTGATAAAGAAGTGGTGTTCGTTAGCGATTACGACAAGCAAAAAGCTTCTATGAGCCTCGAACAGCTGTCTCCTAATCAAATGATTCTTCTTGAGAACCTACGATTTTTCCCAGGTGAGACCAAAAATGAAAGCGACTTCGCTCACCAGCTTTGTGATGGGATGGATTTTTACATTAATGACGCCTTCGGGACGGCCCATCGAGCTCATGCCTCAACCGTAGCGGCAGCCGAGCTTTTGAGTCCTGAAAAACGCGCGGCGGGTTATCTTATCGAAAAAGAAGTCACAGCACTTTCACATTTGAGGGATCAAGCAAAGTCACCCTTCTGTGTGGTCATGGGCGGTGCAAAAGTGTCGGATAAGATCGCCGTCATCCTTAACCTTCTTAATCACTGTAATGATCTCATTATCGGTGGTGCAATGGCTTACACGTTTCTCAAATTTAAAGGCGAAGCGGTTGGTTCCTCAAGAGTAGAAGAAGATAAAATGGATCTTGTCGAATCCATTTACCGGAACGCAGAAAAGAGAAAAGTTAATATCCATCTACCGGTCGATCATGTATGCGCAGATAGCTTTGATCAAAATGCCGAGGCGAAAGTCATCGATACCGTGTCGATTCCTGCTGGACTTATGGGGCTTGATATCGGACCAAAGACAATCGTTAAGTACCAAAGCGTGATTCGCTCGGCGGCAACCGTCTTGTGGAACGGTCCTATGGGTGTTTTTGAGTGGCAAGCGTTTTCAAAGGGTACGATGGCAATTGCTGATGAAATTTCAAAGTGCTCAGCCCACACCGTTGTCGGTGGTGGTGATTCGGTCGCTGCAGTCAATAAAGCAGGCGTGTCTGAAAAGATTGATCACGTCTCAACAGGTGGCGGTGCGTCACTCGAGTTTCTAGAAGGCAAGATTCTACCTGGCATTAAAGTCTTACAGTCTTAAGAGGAAAATCTAATATGGCCAAACAAATGATCGCAGGTAATTGGAAGATGAATATGTCTGTTGGGGAGCTTTCTGGTTTTTTTGAGAGCCTCAAAAAAAATCTCCCCGATAGCCCGCAGAATGTCACTGAAAAGGTAGAGGTTGTCATCGCTGCTCCCTACACGCTTTTGGCTGAAGCGGTTAAGCTAACGGCAGGAAGCGGCATCAAGATCGCCGCACAGAATGTACACTTTGAGAGTTCCGGTGCCTACACCGGAGAGATCTCGGTGTCGATGTTAAAAGAGATCGGTTGTGAAGCCACTCTTATCGGTCATAGCGAAAGACGCCAGTACTTCAATGAAACCGATGAAACCGTCGCTAAGAAGGTTTCAGCAGCTCAGAAAGCAGGTCTTATGACAATTGCCTGTATCGGAGAGAGCCTTGAACAAAGACAAGCTGATAAGACGATGGAAGTTGTAAGCCGTCAGTTAAAAGCAGTCACAGAGGCGACCGAAGATTACCAAAAGCTTGTTGTCGCCTACGAACCTGTTTGGGCAATCGGAACGGGATTAGCGGCAACCCCTGAGCAAGCTCAAGAGGTCCACCGCGGTATCAGAAAAGAACTCGCATCGGCTTTTGGTGAGCAAAAGGCAGCTGAAATTGCAATCCTCTACGGAGGGAGCATGAAACCTTCCAACTGCCCTCAGCTCATTAGCCAAGAAGATATAGAAGGTGGGCTCATAGGTGGGGCCTCATTAAAGCCCGAAGGCTTTGCAGAGATGGTCTCTATGGCCTTTGGGCGCGCTTAGGCGACCCGTGAAAAGTGATCAGCCAAAGACTTCATTTTTGCTGGTGACTTCACACTTGCGGTAAGATTTTGAAGAAAATCTTGTTCCAGCTCATTTGTGATCACTAGCAAAACTTCCGTGTTTCTTTTGTTGACTCTTCTTTTCTCCATCAAGTGAAGAAGCTCCTGGGCGCCACCTCTAACATAAAGCACCTGTGAAGGCTTTTCCGATTCAGCAGCTTGCGCCAGCTCGCTGTTGTCTTTAGCGCCCACAACTTTAACGTTGAGCTTTAGTTTGATTTCTAAAAGTTGTTTAGCAACAAAAAATCTCTCGTAGTTGTCTTCGATGATCATTAATTTCTTTTTCATGTTGACTCCTTCCCATATTCCACTGACTGCTTAGTCACTTTGCATAGAGCGTGCCACTGCTTGTGTGTTTTTAAGCAACTGAAATCATTTGTTAAAATTCGAGTTGTTTGTTTTTTGACAATGGCTCGTGATATCTGTGTCCTCCCGAGAACGCTCAGGTGTGTCCTATCTGACATAAATTTTCCAACCGAGGTAAGTGTTTGAAAGCTACGGAAGAATTACAAATAATTGGTGGTGGTCTAGCGGGATGCGAGGCGGCATGGCAGGCGCTCAGTCGCGGTATCAAAGTAACGATGTATGAGATGCGACCCAAGAAGATGACTGCTGCCCATCAGACCGCGGACCTTTGTGAACTTGTCTGCTCTAACTCGCTCAAGTCGCTTGCGCCAGGTTCAGCCTCTGGTCAGCTCAAAGAAGACATGAGCGCCTTTGACTCATTAATTCTAAAAGCGGCGCATCATGCTAGGGTTCCGGCTGGACAGGCATTGTCTGTAGACCGCAAGAAGATGTCGGCTTACGTGAAAGAGTGCCTGCTCAGCCATAAAAATTTCACACTAAAGGTTGACGAAGTTATCTGCCTTGCAAGCGAAGAACAGCTCAAAGAGAGCAATTCAGCGATCATCGTTGCGACAGGACCACTTACCTCAGATGGCCTCGCCGCCGAGTTAAAAAAAATATCTGGCTCTGATGAAAGACTATACTTCTACGATGCTATCGCCCCGATCGTAATGACCGATTCAATTGACTTTGATTATTGCTTCAGGCAAGACCGCTACGACAAAGGCGACGGGGATGGTGACTACCTCAATATTCCTCTCGATAAAAAACAGTACGAGGACTTTATCTCTGCCGTTAGCCAGGCGGAAAAGGCACCTTTGCATGCTTTTGAAGAAACCTCTTACTTTGAATCTTGTTTACCGATTGAGGTGATGATTGAAAGAGGAGCCGATACACTCCGCTTTGGTCCCATGAAGCCTGTAGGCCTCACCGATCCGAAAACCGGCAGAAGACCATACGCGGTTATTCAACTGCGGGTAGAGAATGAACACAAAACGATGTATTCGATGGTTGGCTTTCAAACAAAAATGAAATGGCCCGAACAAAAGCGAGTTTTTGCAATGCTGCCAGCATTAAAAAATGCTGACTACTGCCGACTCGGGTCTGTACATAGAAATACTTACGTAGAAAGCCCGAAAGTCCTTTCTGAAGATCTGTCTTTCAAAAACAACCGACGCGTCTTCTTAGCTGGTCAAATTACCGGAGTCGAAGGCTACCTCGAGTCCGCAGCCATCGGACTTATTGCTGGTCACACAGCAACTTCTGCCGTTAGACATGCAAAGTTTCCTCTTCCACCGTCAGAGTCCATGCTTGGCGCTCTTCTTTCTTACGTCACGAAGGGACCGAAAGGTAAGTTTTCTCCGATGAATGCTAATCTTGGTCTTCTGCCAGGGATTGAAAAGCGAAAAGGTGTGTCAAAAGCTGATCGAAAACAAGAACAATGTCGTAGGGCGGGCGAGGTGTTTTTGCAGTATCTGGAAAAACACCCAGATCTCTCGTTAAGCTTCTCCAACTGACTAACGAGAAGCTTCTGACTTTTTTAACTCGGAGGTGACAAGAGATAACAGTTGGCTTGACACGCCAATGATATCTTTGGGTTGGAAGCCCTCATCACAAAGGTTCTTGAATATATTGTCAGCCAGATGCTTGACGCTTTTTTCTGTCTTAGAAACTGATTTGTTGCTTTGCTTTTCAAGCTTTGCCGTTTGTGTTTGACCATTCATACCCATACTCCTTTATTTCTGATGGGATTATGCGGTTAAGCTTCATCCTGGAACTACAGATTCAACTTCCATGCCAAGCGAATCAATCTATTTAATGAATACAGCGAAATGTTAACAGATTAAAGCATTTAACGTCATATTTGTGACCTTAAATTTGGTAAATTTTGTATTAAGAGTTCTTATTGAATTCTTAAAACTGTTGCAGCTAGGACACTATAGTCAGATCACCTGTGGCTTATCAACTACAAACGGAATGATCGTTAGGTTTATTTTTAAACCTGTAGTTTCTTGCTATCTTGACCTTAGCGTCTTAATCTTACGGGCTCTACTGAGATTCTTTAAAGCTAAGAGGTTTATTTGAATATCATCATTGCCATTCTGTATCTTTTGCCCAAAAACCTAATCAGTTTTGCTGTAGGAAAACTCTCCTCAATCAAGCTTCCGGCTGGAATTGCGCAGCCTATCTTAAGCTTTCTTGTTAAAGCGTTAAAAATTGACATGTCTGATGCCGAGAAACCTCTGTCCTCTTACGATAGTTTTCTTGATCTTTTTACCAGAAAACTAAAAGAAGGGACGCGCCCTATCGAAAGCTCAGTGGTCAGTCCTGCCGACGGAACACTGGCCATTTCAGAACCCTGCTATGGGCTCACGACGATCCAAGCGAAAGGATACGAATACTCTGTTGGCCAGCTGGTTTACGGTAGCTACGAAAAAAGTGACGCTTTTGATCCTGCTTGGGCACTCACTGTTTATTTGGCACCTAAAAACTACCACCGTGTGCACACTCCTATCTCCGGATCCCTGCGCAAAATCCGCTATCTTCCTGGCGAGCTTTGGCCGGTTAACCCGCCATTTGTAAAGTCGGTTCAAAACCTTTTTGCCCGTAATGAAAGACTTGTTTTTGACATAGAACTCCCCTCAAGCGCTATGGTACATGTGGTTATGGTGGGCGCAATCAATGTCGGTCGCATAAAAGCTAAGGTACTCGATGATTTTTTCACAAATGATCGTGTCAGTTTCAGCGGCGGAAAGCCGAGAGAATTTGACATTCCACAAGAAAGATCCTCCCTAAAAGAGGGTGATGAATTAGGGACTTTCCTACTGGGATCGACTGTCGTGTGTGTCTTTCCTCGAGCCCTCAAAGATACAGTAGAATTTGTCGATGCTGCTCAACCAAGACCAATTAAGATGGGTGAAACACTCATCGTTGAATAAGGAAAATAACTTTGACAGAAGTAGATCAGCTAAATAACCGGACTAAGGTCGTATTGTCACTTGAATCTAGTGTCGTGCATGAGCGTTTAGAAGACGTCGCAAAGGTGGAAACTATGGACGGCTTGAGGCTTGTTTATTCACATGGGTGTGAAGACAAGCTTTTGACCTTTATTGACCAGCTGTGTAGTCGTAGACAAAAGTCAGCCTTTAACCACGTGCCGATCATCGTTGACATTGCTACTCATCCAAGAGGGTTTGTGTCTAAGGTTGGTGAGAAAACTGAGCTAAAATATGGCAAAACGGTGACGATAGGACCTGACGGAAGTAGGGCTGATTTAACGATAATAAGTGACGAGTGGGATGGACTCTTTGCGCCCGATGTCACTGTCTTTCTCGGTCATGGAAGTGTTGTTTGCAAAGTAAAAAAACTTGAAGGACAACTGATAGAAGCAGAGATCATTCAGGGAGGAGAAGTCTTTCCTCGTATGGAGATTCAGGTTCCTGAGACGAAAAGACCAGCTAGTCTTGAGACTTTGAAAAATTTCGATTTTAAAAGCTTCAGTCAAAGAAATATCGACTATCTGGTTGTGCCTGGAGATATTCCCGATTTAGCGACTTTTGATTTTTTTAGAGATATGATGCCGAATAACCCGTGGCTTATTGCAAAAATTGACAGCCGCTCGAGCTATGAAAATATAGATAAGATTATCCCCAAAGTTGATGGGTTGATGATTTCCCGAAGGGAAATGGCACTGTCTATCGAACCGGCGACGATTCCTATGGTGACCAAAGAAATCATTCAAAAGTGTAATGATCAGGCTAAGCTTGTCATCACTGCCTCTGAGATGCTCGGCTCGATGTTAAACAATCCTACCCCGACCAGGGCTGAGGTGTCTGATGTTGCCAATGCAGTTATTGATGGAACAGATGCAGTCGTCTTATCAGAGGATATCGGCTTTGGCAGATACTGCGCGCGCTCGATAGAAGTTGGTCGCTCTGTTATTCATGATGTTGAAAAAAACAACGAAGATACAGTTGCCAATTGGAATAAAGAAGCGCCGGTGATTAGAAATGAACTAGATGCTGTTGCCTTTCATGCCTACCAAACCGCTGAAAGAGTCGGCGCGAAAGCTATTGTTTGTATTACAGAGCAAGGCAACACGGCTTTAAGGTTGGCGAGTTTCAGAGGGCCAAAACCGATTATCGGTGTGACGTTTTCTGAAGAGATCAATCGGCGCATGTCACTCGTGCGCGGTGTTGAGGGGGTCGTGTTAGACATTGATCCAAAACTTGACGAAGTCTTGCCAACAGTGAATGATTTATTAAAAAGAAAAAGTTGGCTAAACGCCGGTGACCGAATTGTTTTTGTAACCGTAACTATCTCTTCTGTGGGGCGTGAAGCTAGTAATTTGTTCACCGTTCAAATACTAAGCTAGCGGGGTATCCTATGGTTGGGAAAAATAAGATAAGTATGACAGCAGTACTTATCTTACTGGTTCTATTGCCTTATAAACTGAGTTTTTCTCAAACCTCAAAAAATCCGCAAATGGCTAAACCTGTTATGTCAGCTCAAAAGAGCCCTCCGGCAAGAATACTGGATGGTTTTAAACCCTACGGTAGTGTCGAACTGAGGCATCACCTGAGCGCATATTATAACGAAACCGCCCAAGAATCTCAGGAGCCTTCGGCTCATTTTCGTGGCCAACTTGGCTTTAGTCTTTATGATGGATTCGTTGATACCTACGCGACTTTTGGTTTTATAAAAACCCCCAAGACTCAGCAGATCACCCAAAGAAGACCCGAGCTTGCCCTTGATGTCTATCCTTTAAGGCATGAGAATCTTGTCATCAGACAGTACAATCTCGTTAAGTTTCCCGGTGACTCGGTCATCCCAGAAGGAAGAGAAGACGATGATGCGCTGAGAGACGGTTCGATTTATCTTGTTGGTTTGTCGTCACTATTCAAAGCACCTTTTCTGACTGCACTGGGTGACATAGAAGGTGTTTTCGGTGTTGATGGATGGACAAAGTTTTACGGCAATAAGCAATATCTAGAAGAGGATGAAGATTCTCAGGAACGCTACCGTTACGGACTCACTGGTGAAGCTCAGTTTGAAGAGCCAATAGAAGACTATGCTAATCGCTATTACGGTCTGCAAATGACCGGCGTAAAATTTAAACCAAACTTTTTGGCGCGCACCGAAATTGGTACTAATGCCTATTACGAAACACTCTTTTACCCCGTCTATGAAACTTCAGGTGAAAATGTCCGTTCTTATCATTACGGAGTAGAAAGAACCTCTTTTTATCGCCTGAGGCTAAAGTACTCAGTCTCAGAAAAAGTATCTTTAATTAATGATTTTTATCAGTTTTTTGATGATTTTTTCGCTTCGAAAAGAACCGGCGATGACAGAAGAATCAGAAATGTCGCTCGTGTGATTGTTCGGCTTTAGTCTAAAAGTATTTCCTAGATGAAAATGTTAAATGCCTGAAATTAATAAACTACTTCCTAAAATTAGGTTTTTTTCTAAACCTAAGAAAGAATCTACCGATCCTCCTCGTAAGTAAGTTAAACAGGGGAGCGGACTTATGTCAGGACAAAAAGAAATCAAAAAGTTTTTCCGTGATGGCGCTAAATATGTATGTAAAAAGTGTAAGAAAAAGTACTTCACACGCGCCGAGGTGGAGCATTGCTACGACGAGTGTTGTAAAAAAGCAGCCTAAATGGCGAGTTGATTTTTTATGTGGCTGTTTTTAGAACAGCCTTTTGTTTTTCCCGCCTGCAATTCAGGTCTTTCGGCAAAAGTCGTTGAAATACCCCATTGAAAGCCCCTACTATCAAGATTGACTGATGACATGTCCCAGGTGGAGGTAATAGGTGTCTTTAAAAGACCAAATAAGATCCGATATTAAAGAATCGATGAAAATTGGAGATAAACATAAAGTGAGCGTTTTGCGTATGCTGCTTAGTGAATTACAGTACGCCCAAACAGCTGGTCAGACGCAAACCGAACTTGATGATGCGTCAGTTTTAAAAGTCATTTCCGCTTACCACAAAAGACTTCTAAAATCGCAAGCAGACTTTCCTGAAGGGGAAAAAAGAGACGAGATTCAAAGTGAAATTGATGTTGTCTCCCACTATCTTCCTAAAAAGCTCAGCCCGGACGAGCTCGATCAAGTCATTGAAGAAGAATTAAAGCAAGCTTCCGATAAGAACTTCGGTGTGCTCATGAAGCAGCTTGTCGCTAAGCTAGGGCTGTCGGTTGACGGCAAACTTCTCAGCCAAAAATTAAAAGAGAAATTAGAAACCTCTTCCTAGAAGCTTTTCTTTTCCGCCATGCTATAATCAAAGGCAGAGCTCTTTTAGCTATTCAAATGCTTTTCATACTGTTACTTAAGAGTAACTTTTGAGAAGCAGTCATCGATGTGCTTAAAAATTTATAATTAGATCTCATCGTTTTCTTAAAACGACCGATGTATTTTATGAGTCAATTTGTTTTGCGTGGCTAATATTAAAGGGAATTAATCTTGGTCTCTCGCACGGGTGCTAAATTGGGATACTTCCTAAGGCTATTTGTAATCAATGTCATTATTGCAGATCTAGCTTTTGCTGCGCCTGTTCCTTTAAAAGACCTTCTTAGCTCGCCAACCATGTCACTCGATAGTCTTCTCCCCGAGCAAATGGGTCCGCAGCCGGAATCCGATGACTGGAACCACAAGGTAAGCCTCGCAGCTTTAAAGGCGCTTGAGGAAATGCCGGTGTCCCGTTTTATTGCAGGTTTTAAAAAAGGTAAATGGCAAAACGTATACCCAAGCAAACAACCTTATCTTGTCGCCAGTGATCTTGACGAACCCTTTAACTCTCGTCTTAGCTTTGAGCAGGACTTCTTCGCTAATGGTTCGAGCGGCGATGTCATGCTTGCCAAAAAAGATCAAAACTCTCCGCGTGACATCATAGTTTCAGCAAAAGTAGACAGGCCAACGGCCGAGCAAGACTCCGCCTTAACCGGCCGTTTAGGGTTAGAAATTGATCAAGCAGGACTTGTTATTGAAGTAACTGATCGAGGAATTAGTGTCTCTCAGGAAAAAGTTGTTTTTGGATCTGCCGGTGAAAGTATCAAGGTCGCGATCAAAAAATCTCAATCCGACATAATGCCGGCTATTTTTCTAAGAGATCAGTCGATTGCCTCTTGGTCATTTCAATCAAAAACTCTAACAGCTCAGCAAAAAGGCAGTAGCGAGCTCTTTATTGTGCAAGGGCGTAATTTAATCATTCTTCCCATAGAAGTTGGTCTTCCATCAAATAATGCTCTGGCCTCCTCAGAGCTTAGCGTGCCTACAGAGCTCACAGAAGTACCGAGTGGATCACACAACCAAAGAAAATTAGCACTCATCAAAACGAAAAGCACTAGCCTTAAGACGGCAATAGAAGAAAGTAAGCAGCGTGTCAAAGATACCCTAGCAGAAGACCAGGACCCTATTTCGAAGTTGATTCTTGGACAAGATCCTATCGATTCGATTGATGGGGCGGTGCAGTTGCTCGACGAAAGAACAGACTTTATTGCTGGCAAGCGCTTTCCAGTGAAAGGTGCAAACTTTTATACGCTTGCAAATATTAGACAAAACCTCATTTCTTCAGCCGAAGGGATCGTCGAACTTAACGGTCTGCCTGCAAAGTCACGGTTTTTGACATTGATTGATGACCCCCAGGGGATTTATGTCAGAACCATCGCAGAATTCTCTAGTGACGAAATCAAAGACAAAGTCAGACCAATCATCGTGATGCGCAAATCAATTTTTGATGCGCTAGCAGCAGGGGTAAACACAGCCCAAAGACAGGATCTCGGATCGATCTGCTTTACCTTATCGGACAGCAACGGAGCACCAGTGGATGGCATCAGCCTTGTCACCAATAAGCCAGAAGAAAATGCTCTCAGCAACGGACCGTACTTTTTTAACCAATATGGCTACATTGACCCAAGCCAAGATTTTTCAGGACCAAATGGCCGGGCTTGTATGTTTAACGTCGAACCAGGTCCAATGTTTGTTAGAATCTTCCAAGGTGATAACCTTATTGGTGCTGTTACCGTAGCTATAGCGGCAGGGGCGCACAACGAGGAGATCGTTAACCTTGAAGCGAAAGCATCCATTCGTACCCGTATGATGATTATGCCCACCGTTCATGAGATTCTCGGTGAAGACATCAACGCAGCGACTGAGTATCGTAGTATCGATCAGACGGTTGATCTCAAGCCCGTCGGCTACCAAAACCCACTCAGTGCGGTTGAGAGTCAAGCGGTTGAAAGCGATGCAGCTCTTCTCGTTCATCACGACAGAGTATTTCTCTATTCAGAAATTTCTGAGTTTGAAGATGCTCTTTATAGTTTCGACTACAGTTATCTCGACCAGCCTCTTACCCACGTCACACCGCTTATGCCGAGGGGTTTTGTCGAATCTCTTTATAATTACACTCTTGAGGTTCCCAATCAGAACTCAGTTGTTGTCGAACTTGGTCAACAGCAAAGAGTATCCAATAAAGACCTCGACTTTAGTTTGATCTCTTTATCCGGTGATGACGTTGGTTCGGGTTATGTGTTTTACGATGAAAGCGATGTCTTCAGCCAGGGAGATCGGCTCACAAAAGCTGTCTTCTTTAACGTGCCTGTAGGTCACTACGTACTCGTCGCTGAATCCGCCGAAGGTTATTGGCTCGCCTCTGACACTGTTTACGTGGACAACGAGTTTGTTAGCTTTATACAGCTTGGCTCTCACCTCAGAAACTAAGAGTTCCAGAACAATGGTCATATACTGTACTGCAGGTGTCGCTCGCTTCCTCGTCTACCAGTACCTTCGAGCCTTTCAAACGAGCCTCGCTGTTTGACTATGGCAGATATTGCGGTAAAACTGCCTCATTTTTGAGCCGCACTCGTGTCAGAATTACCACATTAAATCTCCTCCGCTTAGCTAAGCCTCTAAAATGACATTGATTAAAAAATAGGCATCAAGTTTGCTTAGTTATTTTTAGAAATGACTAAAAAAGGGAGATTGCCATCATGAATCAAAATAATTACGACGATCTTGGTCGCAAGATGCTTATTCTCGGTGTTTTGATTCTCGCCTTTGCCGTAGGTAAAACAGCCTTCTCACAAACAACAACATCGACTGTCACCTACATCACAACAGTCCAAGAGGAGAGACGATCAACCCGTTTCACCCTTACCGAGTGGCTGAGAATTAAAGAACGCATGAAAATGATGGATGTTTGGCTAGCGATATTTTCAGATCCCAAGAAAAAACACCGCCAGTTCAAACCTGAACTAAACCTCACCTACCAATCGCTTAGGGGGCAATTTATAAGTAGCGCCTCCTCTGATGACACGAGCCAAGAGAACCTTAGAGGCCTCAATGCTGGCATGCAGATCTGGCTAACCAATTTGGTTTCGGCCTCGACCGGTCTTCGCATGGTCAATATCGATCTTGGATTTGAAGCTTCTTATCTAAGTAATGATTATTACGACGAGCAAGCCTCCACCTCTGGTTCGGGTACCCAGACTTCTTCTTTGGCGATGCTGGGAGGCACAGCCGAAAACCATTACATTAGAAATGAATGGTCGGCAAATCTCAGGCTCTTTGGAGAGCATATTCAGGACACTTCTCTCATTGGTAAAGTCGGCCGTTACACTGCTGAAGATAGTTTATTTCTTGGTGACGAAGACGATCGTCATAACGGCACCTTTGTCGGAGGAGAATTACAGATCTATTTAACCAACTGGCTTGGCGCAGAGGGTAAGTATCATGACTACACAGGTCTTACCAACACCTCTGCCTATCAGATGAAAGGTCAGTTTTTGAGTTATGCAGGATTTATTGAAATCTCGCTGTTAAGACTTATGTTCGGTCAATACGAAGAAAGTTGGCAGTCAAGTGTCGAGGACGCTGCTGAGCTAAAAAGTAAAGGCTACCTAGCTGGCGGTAAAATCCAGTTTTAGACCAGTTCTTTTAAATCGATATCTAACAAGCGGTAAGAACCTTTTTCTTTGCCTAAAAGCCACCGCCCCAAAACAAGTGCCCCCTTTGCAAAAAGAGAACGCGAAAAAGCCCGGTGGCTAAGGGTCACCTCTTCAAAATCCCCTATGAAGCGAACGGCGTGTTCTCCAAAAACACCCCCTCCTCGCATCGCATGGACCCCAACTTCATTTCTCTGTCTCAGCCCTTGTCTTTGGTTCTCTACTTTGAGATCACTGTTGGCCTTGCAGACTGCTTCGGACAGAAAAACAGCGGTTCCGCTAGGAGCATCTCTTTTGGCGCGGTGATGGGTTTCTACGATTTCAATGTCGAACTTTTCACCGAAGAGAGTTGGGGTGAGTTGCATGGCTGTTTTCGCCAGCACTAGAATGCCAAGGCTTGTGTTGGGCGCAAAAAGAAGCCTTAAGCCCTTTTCTTTCGCAAGAGTTGTCCAGGCGTGTTGCCTTTGTTCTGATAGTCCTGTTGTACCAATAACAACCGCTAAGTTCTCAGTGGCTGACTGCTCTAAAAAAGACAAAAGCTGACGGTTGCCCTCTTCTGTTGAAAAATCAAGGAGAAGGTCGGCTTTTTCGAAGTCTGTACTAGAGTCAAAACCGCTTTCTTCACTGAAGCCTCCTAGCAAAGTAAAATCTTGCTTGTCTTCGTTGATTGCTTCAGAGATGCTTTGCCCCATGCGTCCGTTAAGACCATTGATCCAAACCGAATAAAGCTTCGCCATCAGATAATTTCCTTAAGTTCATTTTTGGTGTCTTCGTAAACTAGGCTGATACTTTCCTCGCTTGTTGTCAGAACAGGTGCCAGAGGTAGCCTTAAAGTCGGTTTGCATCGGCCGATTTTTGAAAGGATGTATTTAGTTGGACAAGGGTTAGGCTCGACAAATAAAACATCGATCATCGGCATGAGAATGCGATTGATCTTCAATGCTTTTTGATGATCACCCTTATTGAAGGCATCCTTTATGGCCACCATCGCCTTTGGGAAGATATTAGAAACAACGCTAATCACACCGTGACCACCGACAGCGAGACTTGCCAAATAAGTCGGATCGTCTCCCGTTAAAAACTCAGCCTGACAAACTGAAGCAGCCCGAGCGAAGAAGCCAAGATCGCCACTAGCTTCTTTGACCGCGGCGATTTGATCGATACGGGTGAGTTCCTCTAGCATCGGAACGCTAAGGTGTTGAGCGGTACGACCGGGCACGTGATAAAGACAGATAGGGACCTTAACGGCTTCGGCGATACTCTTAAAGTGCGCTTTTAAGCCTGCTAGAGAGGGTTTGTTGTAAGGAGGTGTTACAACAAGAAGAGAATCAGCACCAGCGTCTTCGGCGAGCTTAGAGAGCTCGACCGACTGTCCAGTGTTATTGCTGCCGGTTCCAGCCATCACTCGGATCTTTCCACTGCACAGAGCGGTGGTTTTACGCAGAAGTGAAATCTTCTCTTGAACGGTAAGAGTAGGAGCTTCACCTGTCGTACCGCTTACGACAACACCGGTGACGCGAGCTTCTATTTGTTTTTCAACCAGACCTTCATAGGCAACCCAGTCGATAGAACCGTCTTCTAAAAAAGGCGTGATAACTGCCGTCCAAACTCCACTAAACGTCTCATTTGTTGTCATTCTTAATACTCCTTTGAGAGGGAAGCTTTTTAACTCCCCTAGCCTGTCCGTTGGGACCGAGGTCTTTTTTAGCTGTCGGCTTAAAAGATTCACCGCGATATGGTACTCGCGGTCTGTAATCATCTATATCACTTTTGGGATCCAATTTAAGGCCGCAGCCACTAAATAAAAGGCAGGCCAATAATACTAAGGATGCTTTTACTAAACCTTGCCTCCATTTTGCGAAGCTTTTCTTAAAGACCTCTGATTTTTCAAGGTTATGCTTTTTAC
>CAZBDM010000004.1:7831-11542 GCA_964490675.1 uncultured Oligoflexales bacterium | reverse complement strand
ATGGGCCGAGTCCTAATGCGTAATCTTTATACAGGCGTTGCAGGGCTTCCAGACTCTCTGGAATAAGATCTTGATTGATTTTCCGCAGCTCACTTGCAATCACTGCTTCTGGCGAAATATTATGAGATTTCATGTGGTTAAGAAGGTCTTCGGCGGCTGTTTCGGCTCTGCGTGCGGGCACTGCTTTCAAGAGCATGGTAAAAATAACCCGGCGCTTCACGTCGTCAGCAAAGTAAAACCTTTCTTTATGGCTCCTAGGACTTGCTATAAGGTGCTCAAAAAATTGAAAAAACCTCTCAAGTCTGAGGTTCAATTGGCTCGCCATCGAAAGTAATGCTTGTCTTTTTATCTCCCAAACTTCAAGGCTTTCCGAGGAAGTGAGCTCAAAGCTTGCGAGGTTTCGACAGTCGTTTAATAGCTCCCCAAGAAGAAGCGAAGCTTGCTGACTTTCTGATTTTGTCTTGCCACTGTCAAGTTTGTCAATTGCATCACTAGCCGCTTGCAGAAAGCTTGAGAGGATAAAAGAAATTTCAACCTGGCTTCTTTTTTCAGGGGTCATGCCGAGAGATCTTCTTTCGACGTGACTAAAGCCTAAGTGTTGGCAAAGCTCAAGATCGATAACGGTGTCTTCCTTTTGGCTCCCCGCCATACGGTGGCCCACCATAGCTCTCATCTTTTCAGAGACGTCCGCAAGGCGCTGGCAGGTCTCATCGATCAACTCACAAAGATCAATCAGAAAGGAAGAGAAAAGATTCGTTTCCGTGTACTTTCCTGAAGCGTCTCTTTCTGTCAATGGTTGGTTGAAAAGAAGCTTCGATTTACCTATGAGGTGGTCACCAAATTGGCCGAGAAGTTTTATGGTATCTGATAAAAAAGGATTCATACTATATCTGAGAAGATTGATGGCAACGCCATCTGTGCTGTAGCGAGAGCAAAGAAGTACGATAAACTCGGCATTCTGTTTGATGCATTCAAGAAGAAGGGGCTGGTTTCTGAGTTTTTCGGAAGATACAATGCCGTTGAGAACCAATCTAAGATTGTCAGAATCTTTAGCCGTGAAAAGACCGTGATTTTGAAACACACCTGCCGCGGTCGACAAAAATTGCGCGGTACGAGCGTTATCAACTTTTATATGATGACTTGGCAGTGGAGATGACATGGTCTTTGGCCCCTTTTTTATGAAAGAAGAGCCAGGCAGTCCCTTTGGCGCATTTTGGCTCTACTTTAGAAGTTGAACGATACATAAGACTGTATCAAAAAGTTACCGGCTGGGTCTTGGCCTTCTCTAGTTTTCCAAGCATTTCCAGGAAGTGCATAGGCCGCAGCGAACCCATAATCAACGTCTTTCATGATCGAGTTCCAAAGCTTAATGTCAAGCTCGTAACCAAGCTCTCTGCCAAAAAAGCCTATTGGCTTTTCAGATTTATTGTCTTCGCTATTTTGATCAAGATAGTACTGCTTAACGTCAGCTGGGATCGTCTCGTTAAGCTGACCTGTGATCAACTTCGTTTCGACATTGATCGTGTCGGTACTTTCAAAGCGGTAGCTCAGACCGATAAGCGTTGTGTTCATGACGCGCTGTGGGTCGAAGACACCATTGACGCGCAAAACTTTTTCGGCGGCTCGGCCGTTAAAAAAGATCAGAGCTGGTTTGAAGTTTTTATGAAAAGCGATAGCGTTAGCTTTTTTCTTGTCGCTATTTATCTCGGGTACATCCGCCTGAGGATTGTCGTTTGCAAGGTCGGTGTAATAACCATTGCGATCACCGGGAGCGTAAAGATAATCAAAAGCGATAAGATGTCTTGAGGCATTGCCTTTGTTGTATTCTATCGGTCCTATGCTTGCTCCCGACCTAGACAAAGTCCATTCAACGACACCGGCGAGACCGACACTGTCAACTTTATTACGCACAGGGTTTTCGTCTTCATCGATAGCCCCTCCGTAGAGGACGAAATTGGGGTCACCAGATCTGCCGTTTCTAAAAATGAGTTCGTTTTTAATAGCGAAGTCACTGAAATAAAACGCAGTGTAGAGGTCAAGAAACTTGACATCGGTTGATGAGCCGCCTTTATCAAAATCAGCACCAGTAATGTTGGCAAAGTAGATTCCAATCTGTTTGGTGAAGCCGCTGCCAGCGTTGGTTTTGCGGTCATCAAACTCAATGGTGAAGAAGTATTGGTCGAGATCGTCATTAATGTTAGCAGCACCAAAGTTTGTCGTGTCGTTGGGATCATCGTTGGGAAAAGGATAGGTGCCTGTTTCGCTGAGCTTGTCATAGCCCACTGAAAAGCCGAGGCTTTGAGATTTTTGAATATTGATATTACACGTCACACCATCGTAGATGCTTTGTGAGGTATCGAAAGGATCATCGCCGGAGTCAAGAAAAAGCCCCATCCCCCAGTTTCTTCCTCTACGGCCTGCCTCCAAGATACAGTAATCGAAGGCGTAGCGCGCGTATGCCTTTGTCGCTTTTAATGTAAGAGGTTCGTAGCCAGGATCGCTGGTGTTTTGATACTCGCCCTGACAGTCTTCGTGATCGGAGCCTTGCTCGCCTGTTTCTGCAGTATTGTCAGCTTTACTGTTTTTAAAACAAGTGTTGGGTTTTGGCTTATCTCCGACGAAGGCTTCGTCTGGATCGTCAAACAGTCTGAACTCAAGAAAAAAGCTAGACTGATCGTTAAACCGCGCCTCTCCCTCGAGGCGGAAGTTTTGATCGATGGCTCTGTGGGTTCCTCTACCGGAAGACATACCAGGAGATGTTCTTGTTTCCCCTCGTAAGGAATAGTGACCGTTACCGTCAAGAAAAAGAGCAAAAGCTGGATGTGAGAAAACAACTGAACTAAAAAATATTGCTAAGGTTAAAAAAGAGTCCCTTAACCTAGTTGATACCATTAAGTCTTTCTCCCTGATGCAAATAAAGACAGACTCTTGGTATATCACAAAATGAACGCTCAGAAAGCTATTTGGGTAACTAAGTTATCAAAAAAGGTCTAAATCTCTTGGATTGGATTTGGTCTTAAAGTTTGATGAGAAAAGTTGCCTAAATTTTCTTTGATTTTATCGAGTTCCCAGCGCACCCGTTCAATTTTTATGCAGGCACCTGTGATCTCGTCGACATCAACGACAAGAGCACACATCCACAGATCTGAGCGAGCCGGAACAAACTTTTTTCTTTCACCCGATAAAAAGCGGTTGATCGCCGAGTCTTTATTAATACCAATAACCGAATCATAGCTGCCAGTCATTCCGACGTCAGTTACAAAGCCGGTATGACCGCCGAGAATGCGCTCGTCTGCGGTGGGGCAATGCGTGTGGGTGCCGTAAATGAGAGACACTTTACTCGTTAAATAATGGGCGAGTGCCTGTTTCTCACTGGAAGCTTCTGCGTGTAGATCAATGATTTTAATGGTGACTGATGGTGGTATCTTTTCTAGCAGACGCGTTGCTGTTTCAAAAGGGCAGCGATTGTCTCCAGACATAAAAGCTTTTCCCAAAAGGTTGATGACCGCATAAGAAACGCCGTTAGCGGTGCGAAAAAACTTAAGCCCGCTCATCTCATCGTCAACGTTATGCATATTAGCAGGAAGAACCACTTGTGGTGCCCTAGGCAGAAAGTCTAGTATTTCCCTCTTATCAAACCAGTGGTTTCCCATGGTGATGCAGTCTATTGCATATTTTTCGGTAAGCTCTTTGTAGACCTTTTCGTTCAGA
>CAZBDM010000004.1:0-7821 GCA_964490675.1 uncultured Oligoflexales bacterium | reverse complement strand
TTACGTCCACTCCGTAATGAAACAGTTTCTGAGCAATATTGACAGTCAGTCCAAAACCACCGGCCGCATTTTCACCGTTCGCTAAGATGACATGCGGTGAATAGCGCTGCTGAGCGAGAGGGAGAAGATCTTTAACACAGCGTCTTCCCCCCTTACCCATAATGTCACCGATGACGAAAAATCTCATTACTTGGCAAAGTCCACTTGAATACTTTCTCTAACCACCGTGACTTTGACTTGTCCTGGAAAGGTGAGCTCGCTTCTGAGTTTGCTGGCGATGTCGTTAGATAGATCAACAACGTCGGTATCATTGACGTTTTCCGGGGTCACCATAGCTCTCACTTCCCGACCGGCTTGAAGTACGAATACCTGTTCGATTCCGCTAAAGTCCTTGATGACAGTTTCCATGTCCTCGAGGCGTTTGATGTAACTTTCCATAACCTCTTTTCTAGCCCCGGGGCGACTTGATGAGAGTTTATTTGCTGAGTAGACTGCGACGGAAAGTGCATTAGCCTGTTGCAGGTCTTCTGTGTGATGCTGAAGGATGGCTTCGATGACGTCCTTGTGCTCACCATGTTTCTCACAGAGTTGCGCACCCAATTCTGAGTGACGGCCTTCTGCCTCGTGGCTAATAGACTTACCAATATCGTGCAGAAGCCCAGCTCTTTTTGCTCTTTTGATGTTGATTCCCAATTCAGCTGCCAACATGCCCGCAATATTTGCTGTCTCAATGGAGTGCTGAAGGACGTTTTGAAGACCAACGGTACGGTATTTTAGTTTCCCTAGTGACGAGAGAAGTTCTGGATGGAGGTCTGTGATGCCGACTTCAAAGGCAGCCTGTTCCCCGTTCTCTCTGATGATGGAGTTAAATTCGGATTCGACGCGTTTAATCGTTTCATCAATTCTCGCGGGGTGGATCCTACCATCGGCAACCAGTCTTTCGATGGTTGTCTTTGCAATTTCTCTTCGGACTGGATTGAAGCAGGAAACGATGACTGCCTCTGGCGTGTCGTCGATAATCAGATCAACCCCAGTACCAAGCTCGATGGCTCTAATGTTTCTTCCTTCGCGGCCGATGATACGACCTTTCATCTCTTCACTGGGAAGTTGAACAACGCTGACCGTGGAGTCGTTAACGTACTCACCGGCCAGTCTTTGTACGGAAAGACTGACAATCGAACGCGCTTTCGCTTCGGCCTCTTTTCTTGTTTCCAACTCAAGCTGGCGGATAGACTCCTGGGCTTCTTTTCTGGCCACCTCTTCGAGGGAGGAAATCAGTTCTTTTTTGGCTTCCTCAACCGACATATTGGCGATCTCTTGGAGAGTCTTCTGGTTTTTTTCGATGGCAAGCTCACATTCGGCGATCAAACGGTGATGTTTTCTCTCTTCACCGATAAGCTTTTTTTCGAGCTCCTCGATTTCTTCTTCTCTTTTTTCGATGTGTTCGAGCTTTTTGTCGATGGTCTGTTCGCGCTGCTTGATCTTGTTTTCAAGTTTGTTGATCTCGCTTCTTTTCTTTCTCATTTCATCTTCGAAAGCTTTTCTCTTTTTACGAGATTCTTCTTTTGCCTCACGCATCGAAGATTTGACCATCTGGTCAGCTTCCTTGCGGGCTTCTTCTAAGATGATTTTTGATTCTGCTTGGGCGGTTTCAAAGGCTGCGTTAAGCTGTTTTCTATTGAAAATGATGCCGATCACTAACAAACCAACGGCTAATCCGGCTACGACAATCGCAACGGCGACCGATATACTCAATTTTTTTCTCCTAATATAGAAAAGGCTCTGATTGCCCAGATAATAACATAGTAAAGCTTAAACATATCCTTAAGTGATGATGTTTGCAAACCTCGAATCATCTGAGATTTTTTGTATAATTCACAGTGGTTGGCGGCAAATCACGGAAAAGATAAAACCCGGTCTCCGAAAAGACCGGGTTGAGCGACTGTTTTCTGTCTCGGACCTTACTGGTTCGAGAGAATAAACTCTGCGCGGCGGTTCTGTGACCAAGCGCTCTCAGTATGGCCCTCAGCTGCTGGCTTTTCTTCACCGTAGCTGATTGTTGTGAGTCGTGCTGGCTCAACTCCCATTTGAACAAGGAAGTTTTTCACTGAGTTTGCGCGGCGCTCACCAAGGGCTAGGTTGTACTCGATCGACCCTCTTTCGTCACAATGGCCTTCGATTTGTACTACAGCACTTGCGTTTGACTTAAGGTGTTCGGCAAGAGCTGTGATGCGCTGCTGAGCTTCGCCACTAAGAGTGTAATCGTCGAACGCGAAGTAGACGTTTTCAGCGTTGAAGGTTTCAGCTACAGGATCAACTGGAGCTGGCTCGGGAGGAGGAGCTTCAGTTACCGGTGCAGGTTGTACAGGCTCTTGGGGTTCTTCGTCGTCAGAGCAGGCGACAAAGCTTAAGCTGCCCGCTAACAGCATTGCTGTGACAACAGCGTGAGTTCGTTTCAGCAACATAGTTCGTATCTCCTCAGATCAACCGTAATTCATGATGATTAATAGAAGTATTTCATAACCATCGGTTAAATACAATCTTTGTACACAGTACAAAGAACCTAGCTAGATGTTTTTTCGAAAGGAGTCAAGCTCCAATGATTAGATCAAAGTTGTCTAAAGTTTTGACTTAGTGACCAAGGGAGCCGCTCAAAGCCTTGACCAGCTTGTGTTGCACTCCTGAAAAGCTACCGCTAGACATAAACAAAACGGCATCGCCTCGGGTTAAATTTTTTTCTAAAAAATTTTTTAGTTCGTCATTTGAAGAGAAACTTTTGCCGTGACTCCCCACCTGTTGAGCAAGCTTACCCGTATCCATTTTTTGGTCTGGAGCGATCCTTTTGTCTTCAGGGCACTCTCCAATGAGAACGTGATCGGCTTTCTTCAGTCCCTCAGCAAATTTGTCGAGAAAGATATTTCGTCTTGCCGTTGCGTTCCTTGGTTCAAAAGCAACCCAAAGATTTTTTTCTGGGTAGGCCTTTTTGAAACTTTCGATGACAAGACCTACTGCCGTCGGGTGGTGGGCGAAGTCTTCGTAAATATCGATACCGTCTTTCGAATAAAGATGGTCGAGTCTTCTTTTCACTCCAGAAAAGCTTGCAATGGCATCGGTAAGATCTTCTTTCACTAAAGCCCTGCAGAGCTCCCCCTGATCGTCAAGAGATTCGATCACGGCGATGACTTGTGCAATATTTGCCATATTGTGTTTTCCGGCTAGGCTTGTCCTGACTGAAAGCTCACCGAGCTTTTTGCTGATAAGAGTGCCTTGCCACACGGCTTCACCCTCGGCGACTGTCGTGACATCCAAGCTTTTTACAACGATATCTGCATCTTGCGTTTTTGCGAGGGTTGACACACGTTTAACTTTGTCGGTAAGCCCTAGCTCTCCAAGAAGCCTAGCAACTCCAGGATCGTCGATGTTAGCGGCAATAAGTCTTTGATTTTTAACGAGATTTAAAAGCTTCTCGAACATAAGGTCGATGTCTTTCATCGATTTAAAGATATCAGCGTGATCAAACTCAAGATTGTTAAAGATTAGATGCTTGGGTCTGTAATGAAGAAACTTCGATTCTTTATCAAAAAAGGCCGTATCGTATTCATCACCTTCGATCACGAACAGATCGCCCTCTCCTAGATCAAAGCTACGGGTGAAATTTTCGGGAATGCCGCCAATGAGATAGCCTGGTTTCTCGCCGAGTTCTTTGAGCGTATAAGCAAGAAGTGAGGATGTTGTTGTTTTGCCGTGTGTACCCGCGACAACAAGAGGGATTTTTTTGGCTAAGACTTCTTCACCAAGAAGTTTCGGAAAACTCGTCAGGGACAATTGTTGATCGATAGCGTACTCAACCTCCACATGACCTCTGGACAATGCGTTGGCGATGACCACTTGCGATGGCTTGTTCGACTTCAAATTTTTTTCGCTGTAGGGCGTCAGGACCGGGATCTTAAGATCGTTCAACATGGTCGACATTGGTGGGTAGATACCCTGGTCACTACCGATGATTGTAAATCCCGCTTGCTGCATAAGCCCAGCGGCAGCAGCCATGCCGGTTCCGCCAATACCCATAAAGTAAATTGTCTTGTCATGTTCTTGTTTGCTCATCGGTTTTCTCTCCTGGATCGTTCCAAGTAAGTTTACGTTCACTGATCTTAGCTTGTCCGCCAATCATAAGCGGCTCATTGGGGCTTTGATGGCCGAAATCCTCGCTAAAATAAACAGAACAATCTGTTCTTTGAGAAAGTTCGTCCCTTAAAAGCCCTTGGTAAGCTTCATTTTCGCTGCCAAGGTCGCTAAACTTACCAAACACGACTGCATTAACGCCTTCTAAAAGACCACTTTGTATCCACTGATTCCAGTAACGGATAAGTCGCGCTGGGTTTTCAGAAATGTCTTCAAAGAAAAGAATTTTGCCAGCTAAGTGACCTGGTCCGTAAGGAGTGCCAATGAGATTGGTCAAAACCGACAGGCAGCCTCCAAAAAGTTCTCCCTGGAATGTTTGACTGTTCTGTCCGGTCTCTAATAGGGTGATAGATCCAGAGGTTGTTTTGGCCTCTAATAGGTCGATCAGTCTTTTGACCTCCTGATCTTTGCCCTCTTGCCAAAGACCAGTCGCCGGCATTGGAGCATGCAGGGCTTTCCAGCCTAATTTTCGATAAAAGCCGCACTGTAGAGCACTAACATCGGAAAATCCAATGATCAGCTTTGGTTTGATATCTTCAAATTGATGCCAAGCCAGATGAGGAAGGAGGTCACTGGCCCCATAACCACCCCTTGCCGCAAGCAGGTAATCAACCTCGCTGTCTAAAAGAGCATCAGTTAATTCAGCAAGCCTTTCTTTTAAAGGCGCGCTTGTAAATGGCCATCGGGAGTCTCCCTTTGGAAGCTTGTAGGACACACGAAAGCCTTTTTGTTCAAGGATCTTGACGCCTTTGACGAGCTTGTTTTCGTCAATAGGCCCACACGGAAAGATGATTCTGATAGAACGACTCAATGGAGATTCTCCTTAGCTTCCCGCTTGCTTTAAAAAGGGGTTGGGCTATGTTAAGGGCTCGTCGGATCATAGTATGTAGAAGGTCCTCGATAAACGATTATACTACAGCACAGGTCAAGCATGGATTATAATTTCGACTGTCATTTCTTTACGGGATACAAACCTTGTCAGTTTAAAAGAGCCTGTCAAAACTGTCCGCACTACGAACCCGTCAAAAAACGAATCTGTGTGGTAAGCCTTGAGGCGATGGGAGCTGTGCTTAGGTCAACCTGTCTCTTAAAGCCTATTAAGGAAGCCTATCCTGACAGTCACATTACTTGGGTGACCCTTAAAAATGCTGAACCCTTGCTACGTCATAATCCTTTAATCAATAGGCTTATGGTGCTTGATGCAAGTACTCTACCAGCTCTTCAATTCCTCAAATTTGACCTGCTTCTTGCTGTCGACAAGTCCCTAGAAGCGGGTGCGCTCAGTGAGTTGATTGAGGCCCGAGAGAAAAGAGGATTCGGTCTTTCTTCCTCTGGAGTCATAAGACCTTTTAACCGTGAAGCTCATTACCAGTATCAAGTTGGGCTTGATGATGAGCTAAAATTCCGCATCAATGAAAAGCCGGAAACCCAGCAAATCACTGAGTCTATGGCTCTTAAATGGAAGAGAGACCCTTACGTCTTTTGTTTTACTGATCAAGAAAAACAGGAGATTGAGCGCCGAAAAGACGAGCTTTCTAAGGGGACTAAAGCGGTCATCGGTTACAACACGGGTTGTTCTCTTCTCTACCCCTACAAAAAGCTAACCGTCGATAAGAGCATCTCACTTATTCAGGCTTGGCGTCAGAGCTTTCCGGACTGCGTGGTCGCGCTTTACGGCGGACCAGAGGATGAAAGTCGACAGGCAGCCATGAAAAAAGCCTTCGAGCATGATGAGAAAGTTGTCAATACTCCCACCAGAGGAGGACTTAGGTCAGGAGTGATGTGGCTTGATACGGCTGATCTTGTTTTTTCAGGATGCTCTTTGGGAATGCATATCGCTATCGCTCTTAAAAAACCGACGATTGCTTGGTTTGGAGTGAGCTGTATTCAAGAAGTTGATCTTTACGATCGCGGCATCAAAATTCAGTCTCCCGTCGCTTGCTCGCCATGTTGGAAAAAAACCTGTCATGAGGATCCGAAGTGCTTCGATCAGGTACCTGTCGAAGAAATTGTGTCGGCTACGGAAAAGTTACTATCCCTTTAAGATAGGTTTCACAGCCTGCGAGTGAGTAATAAATTGAAATCATTTGAGTCTCCCTAAATCATTAATAATCCTGCCTTAAATCGCCCACTTTTTTGAGCTCTAAAGAACACTTCTGTTCTTCCGATAACTTACGTCAGGGATAAGTTTATTTGTGATTCCTTTTTCGCGAGAGGGTGCGGTAGATGCGATCGAAATTGTTGTTAATAGTAGCCTTTGGAATCCTTTTAAGTTGCGGTGATAGAAAAACAGTCGGAGATGAGTCCGGATCCTCCGATCAGACCGGTGCTAATGCGACAGCCTTACCGCCACAAGCTCCCGAGAGTCTTTTTACTCAGGATCCAGAAACCCTTGATAACAATCAGCTTCAAGTCCTCCTCACGACTCTCATCAATCGAGATGAGTCTGAGAAAAGAGAGCTTGCCCTTTATCAACCGATGAATAAAGCGCTTTGTGAAAGACTCCAGCAGATCAGATCTGACTGTGTTGCTGCAGCTCGTCTGATTCCTGACGGTTCTGAGCAGATCCTTGGCTGTGATGGTGGCTTTGAGGGCAACGCAAGTATCGCCCACACCTTTGAAATTGAACTCAGTGGCGTCACAAAGAACTTCAATATCATCGCAAATAAAGTCTTTATCAGTGATACCTTTGGCGAAGGTACGACCAAGGTCAACTTCAAAAAGTCCGAGGGAGCGACAGATAAAAGAGCTCCGCGCTTTATGGATATTGCTTCCTTTAGGATCAAAGCGTCGGCTGGTTCGATGCCTCCTAAAGATGAGTTTACCTTCAGACTCTATGTAGACGAGGAGCTCTTTTTAGATCAGGACGACTTCCTGAAGGCAGAAGATGATTCCAATGAATACTATAGACTCAACCCACAAAAGATCTTCGAATTCAAATCATCAGAATACTGCAAGATGTCAATTGCTGAAGTGACCGAAATTAAAAATAAGATCCTCCAGCAGCTTGGTCCCGATCCAGCTACCCAGCAAGCTCAGCAGCAGCAAATCGATCCAATCACAGGCCAGCCTATCGATTCCAACGCCCCACAATCAGGAACTGGGCAACAGCAGCAACCGACAGACAACACAGCTGCGGGCACTAACACTGGCGACGATACAGCAACCAACCAAGAACAAACCGGCGGCGCTGCAGCGTTAACGAAATAAGAGGGGATCAGAAGATGAAATTGAAAATATCAGCAACAAAATTAACTTTGTTTGCGGCTCTGGTCCTCCTTCAGCTGTCCTGTCAAGACAAGCAGCAGGTTGAGGAGACGGATAGAAACGCTCAAGCGACGACTTTATCTGGCGACGCGACCAGTGGTTTGGGCCTGACAAGAGAGCAGGCCATCGCTGAAATCAACGCACGAAAAGACTCTATCAAAAGTCGATACGAAAGCTTGTCCAGGGAACGAGACCGAAACAACAAGCTAACGACTGAACTTTTAAGTGACGGAAGTAATGGTTGTTGGGCAGATAAAAAAATTGAACAAATGGAGATCCTTGTTAAAGGTGCTCATATCGATAGAAAATACATTGGTAGAAGCGGTAGTCCAAGGACCACGAAACAAGGTCACCCTTGGACAATGACCTTTC